>NZ_DASRXF010000001.1:0-2200 GCF_035654295.1 Noviherbaspirillum sp.
CTCCAGCGCCACCGTCAACATCCCATTCAGCGTAAAATCGTTCTCGTGAGTCGGTTGCATGTCGTTCTCCTCGATTTGTTGGTCGCACTTCAAATTCTAAGGATAGCTTTTGCAACTGACTCACCCCTTCATAGGATCTACAGTCCGCTATGCGCTGCTAGTTCAACGCCTGGGACACCATCGGAGCAAGCTCTCCACTTGGCAGTGCCAATTCCAGTTCCCAATCCGCCGTCTTCACCGCGTCTTGCAGCAAGGAGCTGAACCCGTACAGCACCTGCTGCGGGAGCGCGAACTCGATACCGTCACCGGCGCCGGGCGACAGGTTCATGCGTATCGGCTGCCCCGCTGCAAGGCTGAAGCTGGCGTTCGTTACCAGCATCGGCGCCTCCCCAAGGGGAAAGCTGCGGATGTCGTTCTCGTACGGCGCATCGAAGCTGCCGCTGTCCCGGATAGCGGCAACGCTCGCCTGATGTTCCATTTCGACAACATGACCGCTCGCATGCGCCGCCTGCGGATTGTCCAGCCCGACCTGCTGTTCCATCGCTTCCAACATAGCCGGCCACAGGCCCTTGACCATGCGCCGCGTCAGCCAGCTCCGCACTTCCTGCAGGCTGCCGTCTTCGGCCCTGAAGGAGGCCCGGCAAAGGATGCGGTCCTCTGCCGCCTGGTACGCTACTTGAATTTGATGTAATTCCATCGTGAGCAGGTTCCGGGATGTCCGGAATCAAAATCCATGCTTGAAAAGTGGTCTCGCGTCCCTACTTAGTTATCAATTCGAATACTGGAGGGTCACATGCGCCTCGATAAACTGACAACCAAATTGCAAGAAGCCCTTGCCGACGCCCAGAGTTTGGCCGTCGGCAATGATAACCAATACATCGACCCGGCGCACATCCTGACGGCGCTGCTGAACCAGGATGACGGCGGCGCCCGGTCCCTGCTGCAGCGTGCCGGCGTGAACGTCGGCGGCCTCACATCGGGTCTGAAATCGGCGCTGGAGCGCCTGCCGAAGGTGTCCGGCACCGGCGGCGAAGTGCAGATCGGCCGCGAGTCGGTCTCGCTGCTGAACCTCGCCGACAAGGAAGCGCAAAAGCGCGGCGACCAGTTCATTTCCAGTGAAATGGTTCTGCTTGCGATGACCGAGGACAAGTCATCCGCCGGCCAGCTGGCGCGCGACAACGGCCTGAGCCGCAAGGCCCTCGAAGCCGCCATCACTGCCGTGCGCGGCGGCGGCAACGTCAATTCGCAGGACGCCGAGGGGCAGCGCGAAGCGCTGAAGAAGTACACGCTCGACCTTACCGAGCGCGCACGCATGGGCAAGCTCGACCCGGTTATCGGCCGCGACGATGAAATCCGCCGCGCGATCCAGGTCCTGCAGCGGCGTTCCAAGAACAACCCGGTGCTGATCGGGGAACCGGGCGTGGGCAAGACCGCCATCGTGGAAGGTCTCGCGCAGCGCATCGTCAACGGCGAGGTTCCGGAGAGCCTCAAGAGCAAGCGCGTCCTGTCGCTCGACATGGCGGCGCTGCTGGCCGGCGCGAAATACCGCGGCGAATTCGAGGAGCGCCTGAAGGCCGTGCTGAAGGAAATCTCCCAGGACGAGGGCCAGACCATCGTCTTCATCGACGAGCTGCACACCATGGTCGGCGCCGGCAAGGCCGAAGGCGCGATCGATGCGGGCAACATGCTCAAGCCGGCGCTGGCGCGCGGAGAGCTCCACTGCATCGGTGCGACCACGCTGGACGAGTACCGCAAGTACGTGGAAAAGGACGCCGCGCTCGAGCGCCGTTTCCAGAAGATCCTGGTCGACGAGCCGAGCGTGGAAGCGACCATCGCCATCCTGCGCGGCCTGCAGGAAAAGTATGAGGTGCACCACGGCGTCGACATTACCGACCCGGCGATCGTCGCCGCGGCCGAGCTGTCGCACCGCTACATCACCGACCGCTTCCTGCCGGACAAGGCGATCGACCTGATCGACGAGGCGGCGTCCAAGATCAAGATCGAGATCGATTCCAAGCCGGAAGTGATGGACAGGCTCGACCGCCGGCTGATCCAATTGAAGATCGAGCGCGAGGCGGTCAAGAAGGAAACCGATGAGGCATCGCAGAAGCGCCTCGGCCTGATCGAGGAAGAGATCCACAAGCTCGAGCGCGAGTACGCCGACCTGGAAGAAATCTGGAAGGCCGAGAAGGCGGGCGTG
>NZ_DASRXF010000002.1:0-9637 GCF_035654295.1 Noviherbaspirillum sp.
GCACGGCAAGATGGCGCGGATGCGTCTTGAGCAGGCCGCGGCGGAATGCAATCGGGTCCTTGCCCGCGGCATGCGCAAGCTCATCGATGAAGCTTTCCTTGAAAAACACGTTATGGGAGTGGCCGACCGAACGCCAGTAGCCGATCGGTACCGGCGTGGGCACGGTCACATGCGCGATCTTCTGGTGCGCGAATTCATAGGGCATGTCGAACGCCCCTTCGGCGGTCGTCTTGTCCGGCCCGGCGCCCATGAGGCCGAACGTCCGCTCCATCACCTGATGCGTAATGGCGCCGGATGCCAGCTTGTTTTCATAGACAACGACATTGCCCTCGCCGTCCAGCGATGCGGAAAAGCGGGCGAGCGCGGCAGGACGGTAAAAGTCATGCGTCGTGTCCTCTTCCCGGCTCCAGATCACTTGCACCGGCAGGCCGCCTGCCTGTGCAGCGATGGCCACGCCCTGCGCAATCATGTCGACTTCCAGCCGGCGGCCGAAGCCGCCGCCGATGTAGGTCACGTTCACCGTCACGTTTTCCGCGCTGGTTTTGGCCACGCGCGCCGCGGTATCGGCGGCGATGCTCGGCACCTGGGTCGACGCCCACAGGATCACCTTGCCATCCTTGACCTGCGCCGTGCAATTGACCGGCTCCATCGTCGCATGCGCGAGGAAAGGCGCTCGGTATTCGGCCTTGATGTGCTTCGCGGCGGCGGAACGCGGGTCTGGCTCGCCGACCTGGTGGTAGGTGAAGCCGGATTCGCTGTCCAGGCGCTCGGCAAGTTCCTTAAACACGGCCGCCGACGACAGGCGGGCATTCGCCCCCTCGTTCCAGATCACCGGCAGCGCGGCAAGCGCCTGCCTGGCTTGCCAGTAAGACTTGGCGATCACTGCCACGCCCGCCATGCCCGGCGCCGCGTCGGAAAAATCCACTACGCCAACTACGCCCGGCATGCCCTTCACCGCGTCGGCATCCACCTTCTGCACGCGTCCGCCGATGGTCGGGCTCATCTTGACTGCCGCGTACACCAAGCCCTCGGGGCGCGGGTCGAGTCCGAAGGTCGCGCTGCCGTTGACCTTGGCCTGCGAATCCCGGCGCGGCTGCGGCGTGCCGATCAACTTGAATTCCTTCGGGTCCTTCAGGCGAATCGCGCCGGGCGTGCTGTTGACCGCCTTGGCCGCCAGCTCGCTGTAGCGCGCCTTCTTCCCGTCCGGATGGATCACCGCCCCCTCTTCCGTCCGGCACTGTTCCGGCGCCACGCCCCATTCCTTCGCCGCGGCCGCCACCAGCATCGCGCGTGCGGTTGCACCTGCCTCGCGCATCGGGTTCCAGGCGTCCTTCACTGACGACGAGCCGCCGGTGATCATCAGCCCGAACTCGCGAGCCGCCTTGCCGGTGAACCAGACCGCCGCCTCCTTGAAGGTGCCGGCCCCATCCGGATGGAAGGGCAAGCCGTCCTGGAGCACCGCAACGTTGCCGAAGATCTTGTCGATCGGCGCCCGTTCGATCTTCACCGTGGACAGCGGGACATCGAGTTCCTCGGCAACCAGCATCGGCAGCGCGGTGTACACGCCCTGTCCCATTTCGCACTGGGGCATGGCGACGATGACCGAGCCGTCGGCCGCAAGCTTGATCCAGCCGTTCAGCCGGACCTCGCCTTCGCCCACGGGCAGGGGATTGTCGGGATGCAAGCGCTGCCGTGGCGGCATCACGCCCCAGCCGACGATCAGGGCGCCGGTGAGGCCAAGACCGCCAAGCAGGAAACGGCGGCGGGAAGTGTTTTTGGGTTTGGTTTTCGGTTCGGCGGGCTGCATGGAGTCTCCGTATTTTGTTTTGCGTTTTCTGTGGCATCCTAGCCGACGCCGATTTCGCCTGTCTCGCTGCGTTGTCGAGCGTTTACTCTATAAATTCCCATAAGAATAATTCTTCCCAGAACATGACCGAGAATTTTTTCCAGTCCTTCATCATCCTGCTGCTGGTCACCGATCCCTTTGGCAACGTCCCTCTGTTCGTCAGTGCGCTTTCCAACGTCCCCGCCGAGCGCCGCGGACGCGTCATCGTACGCGAATGCGCGATTGCCTTCGTGCTCCTGCTGCTGTTCATGTTCTTCGGCCGCCACTTCCTGTCGGCGCTCCAGCTGAGCGACATCGCGCTGCGCATCGGCGGCGGCGTGATCCTGTTCCTGATTGCCTTGCGCATGGTGTTTCCGCAGCCGGGCGGCGTATTCGGCGATGGCGAGGGCGACCACGAACCCTTCATCGTGCCGCTGGCGATTCCCGCGCTGGCGGGACCGTCGGCGCTGGTCACGGTGCTGCTGTTCTCGTCGAACAGTGCGCGCGAAACGGTACTGCACGTCGCCGTGCTGTCGCTCGTTGCCGTGGTGTGGCTGATCGTACTCTTGAGCGCGGAGCGCATGCAGCGCGTGCTCGGCCCGCGCGTGATGACCGCGTTCGAGCGGCTGATGGGCCTGATCCTGACGGCGATGGCGGTGGAAATGCTGCTGGCGGGTATCCGTGCCTACGTCAAGTCGCTGGCCTGAGTCGCCAGCCCTATAGGTAGCCCCGCACCCAGTTCGCCAGGCCGGGCTCGTCGAGCATGGCGGCGCTGGTCTGCCAGATCACCTCGGCGGCCTCCCGCGGCGGCGCATCCAGCCGCCATTCGTTCAGATAGAGGAACAGCCCCATCGCCAGCAGGGCCACGCGTTCATTGCCGACCGCAAAGGGGCGGTAGCGCAGGATGCCGCATGCGTATGCCGCGGCGATATCGGCGATGTCGACCGGCCGCGCGACGGCCTGGTTGAGCGGATGCGACAGGGCCGCCTCCAGCAGCGCGTCGTCGCAGGGCGCCGGCTCGCTCCCCTGCTCCCCCAGGCTTTCCTCGTGCAGCAGCAGCAAGGCGTCCGGCTCGATGCAGAACAGGTTCATCCCGAGAGCGCGCGCAGCGCCTCCTTGTAGTCTTCGATGAATGCCCTGCCCGCATCCACCTGCTCCTGGATGGCAGGATGGTTGGAGGACAGGAGCAATCCGTCCGGGGTCTCCGTCAGGTAGACCGTGCCGCCGGCGCCGCGCCTGAGCTTGGCCAGCACCTCGCGGGGCAGGACCACGCCAAGGGCGTCGCCGAGGGGGATCAGTTTCAATGCATGCATGACTTCCCTGTTTGAATGCGTCTTCAGTACATGTTAGTCAACGCCTTGGGGAAATCAAAAGTAATGCGGTGCTTAAATGGTCTTGTAGAAATAAAAGATCGTCAGCACGAACCCGACCGCGATGATGAAACGGCGCAGCCACAGCGCGGGGATCTTGCGGGCAATGCTCGCGCCCCAGTAGCCGCCGAGCGTCGCGGTCGCCAGCATGACCATGGTGTACGGCCAGTCCACCGCGCCGGCGATCACGAAGGTCATCACGGTCACGCTGTAAATGATCGCCGACAGCAGGTTCTTGATGGCGTTGATCTCGTGCACATCGTCATGCCCCGACATCGCCAGGCTGGCCAGCATCAGAATGCCCATGCCGGCGCCGAAGAAGCCGCCGTAGACCGACACCACCGCATGCCCGGCGAGCGAGGTCGGGCTATTGCCCGGCTTGCCCGCGTCGGCGCCGCGCAGCATGGCCGAAATGCGGCCGGAGAACGCAAACAGCACGGTCGCAAACAGCAGCAGCCACGGGATCAGCTTGGAGAAGACCGCATCCTTCGTCGCCAGCAGCAGGAGCCCGCCGCCGATGCCGCCGATGAAGGAAACGATCCCCATCGGGATGAGGTAACGCTTGTAGCGCGCCAGTTCGTTCCGGTATGCCCAGGCGCCGGACAAACTGGCCGGCCACAAGGCGACCGAGTTGCTGGCGTTGGCCGCGACCGGCGGCACGCCGGCTGCCAGCAGCGCGGGAAACGAGAAGAAGGTCCCGCCGCCGGCGACGGAATTCATCGCGCCGGCGCAGAAGGCCGCGACGCCTACGAGTGCGATCTGCCAGGCTGTCATTTCGCGCCTCCCTGCACATAGGCCAGGAGCGCGTTCATGTCCGGCCCTGTGGCGTCCGGCGTCACGCCCAGTTCCTCGAGCGGCGCATTGGCGCGGTTGATCCAGAAGGTGGTGTAGCCGAACCAGGTGGCGCCGCAGGCATCCCAGCAGTTGCTCGATACGAACAGGATGTTCCTTGCCGACAGGCCGAATACATCCGGCGCCAGCTGGTAGGCTTCCGGCGCCGTCTTGTACTTCTTGACCGCGTCCACCGACAGGATGTGATGGAAGATGCCGTGCATGCCGTTCGCTTCCACGGCGGCGTCCAGCATTTGCGGGTTGCCGTTGGAGAGGATGGCCATCTTCAGGCCCAGCGCCTTCAGTTTTTGCAGCACCCCGAGGTTTTCCGGGAAGGCCTTGAGCTTCGCGTACTGCCCCATCAGGATGTTCTGCGCATCCAGCGTCAGGTCCAGCCCGAGCTTGCGGCAGCTGAAGACGAGCGCATCCTGGGTCACTTCCCAGAACGGCTTGTAGGTGGAACACATGGTGCGCAGGCGGGTGTACTCGATCTGCTTGTCGCGCCAGAGTTCGGCGAGTGCGGCGCCGCGTTTCGGGAACAGCTTTTCGGCGAGCTCCCCGATGGAGTACACGTCGAACAAGGTGCCGTAGGCGTCGAAGGCGATGGCTTGGATGGTCATGAATGAGGATGGGGTTTCCGGGGAATTCGAGTATATGCAATATAAATAGATATAAACAAAACTAAAAATCACTTTATTATTGCGTTTAAGTATCAGATCCCCTATCGTCAGCAAATGGACCAGTTCAAGCAGATCTCCACCTTCGTCGAAGTGGCCGTGCGCGGCAGCCTGACCGCGGCCGCGCGGGCGGAAGGCATTGCGCCGGCGATGATCGGCCGGCGGCTCGACGCGCTCGAGGAGCGGCTCGGCGTGAAGCTGCTGCAGCGGACCACGCGCAAGATCGCGCTGACGAACGAAGGCGTAGCCTTTCTTGAAGACTGCCAGCGCATCCTCGCCGAACTGGAGGAGGCCGAGACGGCCGTGTCCGAGCGTAGCGCGCGCGCCAGCGGCCACCTGCTGATTTCCGCCCCGGCGGGCTTCGGGCGCCAGCACGTGGCGCCCTTGATCCCCTCCTTCCTCGCCCACCACGGCGACGTCAATGTCACGCTCAACCTCAACGACCGCGTGGTGGACCTGATCGGCGAAGGCATCGACGTCGCCATCCGCATCGCCGCCCTGTCCGACTCCAGCCTGATCGGGGTGAAGCTGGCCGACAACAAGCGGGTGGTGGTCGCCTCCCCGGCCTACATCAAGAGGCACGGCACGCCCGCCTCGCTCGACGACCTCGCCCGCCACAACTGCCTGGCGTTCAGCAGCGACGGCAGCCAGCGCGGCTGGACCTTCCGCCAGAACGGCAAGAACGTGACGTTGAAGGTCGTCGGCAACATGGTCTGCAACGACGGCGCGGTGCTGCACGACTGGGCGCTGGCCGGCAAGGGATTGGCTTGGCGTTCGATGTGGGAGGTCGGCAATGCGATCGAGTCGGGGCAACTGGTGACGGTGCTCGACGAATTCGCCGCGCCTGGAAACGACATCTATGCCGTCTTCGCCCAGCGGCGCCACCTTCCCCTGCGCATCCGCGCCTTCGTCGACTTCCTGCGCCACGCCTACGCCCAGCCCGGATACTGGCGCAAATCCTGAACGTCTTTCACGTATCGCTTGCATGCTTTTCATCCATCCCCGCCGTTGCGCGTGACAGAATCGGTCACGCTGCTTCCCAGCGGAAACCCAAAAACATGATGAGGAGATATCGCATGAAAGCTTTGCTCAAGGGATTTGCATTCGTGGCATTCGCCGGTTTTGTCGCCGGCTCCGCCGTTGCCGCCGAGCGCGGCAGCGCCGAGGAAGCATCTGCCCTCGTCAAGAAAGCCGTCACCTACATCAAGGCCAACGGCAAGGAAAAGGCCTTCGCGGCGATCAATGACCCCAAGGGCCAGTTCGCCGACCGCGACCTGTACATCTTCGTCTACGACATGAAGGGGACGAACATGGCCATCGGCAACGGCAACGCCGCCAAGATGAACGGCAAGAACATGCTCGACATGCGCGACGCCGACGGGAAGTACATCATCAAGGGCTTCATCGACCTGCTCAACGCCAAGGGCAGCGGATGGTTCGACTACAAGTGGCCCAACCCGGTGAGCAAGAACGTCGAAGCCAAGTCCAGCTATGTCGAAAAGGTGGACGACCTGATCGTAGGCTCCGGCATCTACAAGCAGTAAGCCGATTCACTTAAGGCCGCGCATAGAGAAAGTCATTCCTGCGAAAGCAGGAATCCAGCGGCGTTAAACGGCCCGCAAGACGCTGGATCCCGACGTTTGTCGGGATGATGGCGGTGGGCGGGCGTCCGTTTTATTACAAGCTCAGAACTGGTAACCGACGCGCAGCGCGCCCCAGTGCTTGCCGTTGACGAACAAGGGCACCGACAGATCCTTCATCACTGCGAAGTTGCCGCCGCCCATGTCGCGGCGGTAGGTCTGCAGCAGGAAGGGCTTGCGATTGTTGATCGCCGCCCATTCGGTGCGGCCGGTGAAAAAGCGCCGGTTGCGCGCGTTGGCCTGGTTCCAGAGCGGATCGCTCCCCTGCGGCTTGGAGAACTTCTTGTTGTGCGTGGGGATATACCCCTTGCGGTCGGCCGCGACGCTGAAGACCACTTTCGGCGATAGCGACAGCAGCGGCTCGAGCACGTCTGGCAACACCTTGTCGCAGTAGGGCGTGAATTTCGCCATGAACTGCTCGGGGTTGGTCCCCGGGATGCGCTTGTGCTGTTCGTCGAACATGTCCGCCATCGACAGTTCGCCCTTGCGGATACCGTCCTCAAGCAATTCCATGATGCGCTTGCCGGCCGCCACTGCCGCCTCGATGAAGGGCGTGTCCTCTGTGCGCACGCCGCTTTCCGCCGCCATTTCGATCAGCGACTCCGACAGCGTCAGGAAACCTTCGGTACGCTTGCGGGCGTTCTGCAGCGCGGCGGCGGTGCCGGCTACCTGGTCGGACAGCCCGCTTACCGATTCGAGCACACCGGCGCAACTGTTCAGGTTGTGCTGCGCAGCCTCGGCGATGGCCGCCACACCGCGCTCCACCTCGGACACGGCGGCATCGAAGGTGCCCCCCTTGGCGTCGCTCTTCTGCCTGCTGTCCTTGGACTGGATATCGTCGGCCAAGGCCTTGATGCGCGCATCGAGCTGGGTGACCGTGCTCATGATCTGCTTGGAGGATTGCTCGACCTTGGCGGCAAGGTCACGCACGGCATCGGCCACGACAGCGAAGCCTCGGCCCGCTTCGCCGGCGCGCTTGGCTTCGACGGAAGCATTGAATGCGACCAGCCTGGTCTGCAGGGCGATCTGGGTGATTTCATTGGCGGCGTCGGCGACTTCCGACAGGTTGTCGGTCACCGCGATCACCCCCTGCCCGATCTGCTCGACCGTCCGGCGCGCGCGCAGCACCGAATCCGTGCTGGCCTTGGTGACCGACTCGATCTCGCGATTGGCCCGCACCATGGCGTCAATCTCTCCGGCCAGCGCCTTGAAGGTATCGGCCTGTCTGCCGCTCGTGGCGGCAAGGTCGTCGATCAGGCCGTTGAGGTCGGCCGCTTCCTTGCCGATGTCGCCGGCACTATGCGCGATGCTGCCGACCACCCGTTCCAGATCTGCTGCCGGCGCTTCCTTCCGGACTTCCGGCTCATGCATTGCCTTTCCGAATTTGAACATCTTCTCCCCTCCCGATAGTCTTTCTTATGAGCACTATTCAAGTGCATCGTACACCTTCAATCGGTGATGTGCAGGGGGAAGATGAGATGAAAAGTTTTTCCGGGTACGGCCAGCTCGCATTTTTGCAACAGGGCTGACTAGCGACGGTAAGCGGGCGTCTCCACCCGTGCCGCATATTCCCGGCTCTTGTTGCTGCGCCACCATTCCAGGAAGCGGTCGAACTCGCTGTTGAATTTCTCGGCCTTCAGCCGTTCGAACACGTCGCTGCAGACATGCGCATCCTCAAAGTCCAGCAGGTTCTGGGTTCCTCTGAAGTCGCAGTCCCAGAAGGCCTGTTCGACATCCTTGAGCGGAACGTCCCCGAGGGCAGCGGATGCCACGAGGGTGATTGCGGGCAGCATGCCGGTCATGTCTCCTCCTCTTCGTTGGTCTTCCACTCAGTGTAGATGGTCGAAAGCAAGAAGAAAGAGAAAGCGGCAATACAAATAAAAATGCCGCCCAGTGTTTCCACTGGGCGGCATTTCTTCAGAACCGGTTCAGCTTACAGCGGCTGGATTGCCGATGCCTGCTTGCCCTTCGGGCCGACGGTCACTTCGAAGGAAACACGCTGGTTTTCCTTAAGGGACTTGAAGCCGTTGGACTGGATCGCGGAGAAGTGCGCGAAGAGGTCTTCGCCGCCTTCGTCCGGAGTGATGAAACCGAAGCCTTTAGCATCGTTGAACCATTTGACAGTACCTGTTGCCATTACATTTCCTCTAAAACACAGTTGATGGGCTTGCGCCCGGTTGATTCCTTGAAGCAGAAAGAAATGACAGACAAATACTGCACTACTAGTTCAAACTTCAATTGGAGACCGATTGTACTGCATATGCTGCAGAAGCTGTGAATTATCTTCTTCATATTCTTCCGCGGAAAGGATTCCGTTGCCGGACGCTGGCATGCTTGCTGCATTGAGGACAACAAATCGCGTTCCTTCATCCCACCGCAATCTCGCCATGTCCGTCTCCATTACCTACGCCAATTCGCCTGACGAAAACCAGTCGCTCCCGCCTCCGCACCATCGTTCCGCCCCGCTGAAAGTCGTACCGGGCGACAAGACCTTGCAGAAGACGCTGCACGAAACCTTCGGCATCCGCCACCTGCGTCCCGGGCAGCATGAGGTCATCGAAAGCGTCCTGCAGGGGAACAACACGCTCGCCATCATGCCCACGGGCGCGGGCAAATCCCTCTGCTACCAGCTCCCCTCGCTGAAGATGCCCGGTGTGACGCTGGTCGTCTCGCCGCTGATCTCGCTCATGAAGGACCAGGCCGGCAAGCTCGAGACCGCCGGCGTGGCCGCAGCCGAAGTCAACAGCACGCTCAGCACGCGCGAGGAGGAATCGGTGCTCGAGAGCATCAGGCAGGCCGATAACGAATTCATCTTTGCCACACCGGAGCGCTTGTCCGATCCCGATTTCCTTGCCACCGTGCGGCAAAACCGGGTGAGCCTGTTCGTGATCGACGAGGCGCACTGCATTTCGCACTGGGGCCATGACTTCCGTCCGGCTTACCTGCACCTTGGCGCGGCCATCGAGGCGCTCGGCAATCCGACCGTACTGGCGCTGACGGCCACGGCCACCGAAAACGTCATCGAAGACATCGGCAGGCAGCTCGGCCTGCCGGATATGCATGTCATAAATACCGGTATCTACCGGTCAAATCTGCACTACCGCGTTGTCACCGCCACCGGCGAGCAGGAAAAGCTTTCGCTCGCGCTGGCGCAGGTGCGCCAGGCGCAGGGCTCGGGCATCGTCTACACGGCGACGGTGAAAGCGGTCGAGGAAGTGCATGCCGCGCTGAAGGAAGCCGGCGAAAGCGTTACCTTCTATCACGGCCAGCTGGCGGCGAAGCAGCGCAGCCAGA
>NZ_DASRXF010000003.1:0-5295 GCF_035654295.1 Noviherbaspirillum sp.
AATCGATGGCGCCGCACTCGCTGACGCTGACCATGGTGGGCGCATCGCTGCTGTGGGTGGGCTGGTTCGGTTTCAACGCCGGCTCCGCGCTGGAAGCAGGCGGTACCGCGGCACTGGCCTTGATCAACACGCTGCTCGCAACCGCTGCCGCGACCCTTTCCTGGAGCTTCGGCGAATGGATGGGCAAGGGCAAGCCGTCCATGCTGGGTGCTGCTTCCGGCGCCGTTGCCGGTCTCGTGGCGATCACCCCGGCAGCCGGTTTCGTCGGTGTGATGGGCGCGCTGGTGATCGGCCTGCTGGCAGGCGTGATCTGCCTGTGGGGCGTGAACGGCCTGAAGCGTCTGCTCGGCGCGGATGACTCGCTCGATGTGTTCGGCGTGCACGGCGTCGGCGGTATCCTCGGCGCGCTGCTGACCGGCGTGTTCGCATCCCCGGCCCTCGGCGGCACCGGCATCTACGACTACGTCGCCAACAAGGTTGCGGAAGAGTACTCCATCGCCGGCCAGGTATGGATCCAGGCGCAAGGCGTGCTGACCACCGTGATCTGGTCCGGCGTGGTTGCCTTCGTCGCCTACAAGCTGGTCGACCTCGTCATCGGCCTGCGCGTTGCGGAAGAAGAAGAGCGCGAAGGCCTGGATATTTCCAGCCACGGCGAGTCCGCTTACCACTCCTGATCCCAAGGGATTTTTTCCCCACCCGCGCCCGCGGGTTTCGAAAGCGCCTCCTCCCGAGGCGCTTTTTTTTCGTCCCGTCTTTAAATCCGGTGGATTGCCCCGATTTACAATGCCCGGTATACGTATCACCGGCGCATTGTCGTAAGGGAAATTTCGCGCGCCGCCGACGTATTGCCGAAAAACAGTCCGCAGGCGAAGCAGAGGGATTACCGTTAGAATCAGCTGATTCGGCTTGCAAGAATGCTTATACCCAGAAGGTTTTTATGGTCCCGCACCTCGTTACGGCCCTGAATGGCCCGCTTCTCGATCTCGAAAAGAAAATCCTGGCAGCGACCCCGGCGATCGAGCGCTGGTTCCGCCTCGAATGGCAGGAACACACGCCACCGTTCTATTGTTCGGTCGACCTGCGCAACGCCGGATTCAAGCTGGCCCCAGTCGATACCAACCTGTTCCCCGGCGGCTTCAACAACCTGTCGCCGGAAATGCTGCCCCTGGCCGTGCAGGCGGCGATGGCGGCGATCGAGAAATACTGCCCCGATGCCAAGAACCTGCTGCTGATCCCGGAACGGCATACCCGCAATACCTTCTACCTGCAGAACGTTGCGCGCCTGATCCAGATCTTCCGCCAGACCGGCCTGAATGTGCGCCTGGGCTCCCTGTCCGAAGATGTCAAGGAGCCGACTAACATCGATCTCCCGGACGGCACGACCCTGACGCTGGAGCCGCTGGAGCGCTCGGCCAACGGCCGCCGCCTCGGCCTGAAAAACTTCGACCCCTGCACCATCCTGCTCAACAACGACCTGTCGTCGGGCATTCCGAAGGTATTGGAAGGGCTGCATGAGCAGAACCTGCTGCCGCCGCTGCACGCGGGCTGGGCGGTACGGCGCAAGACCAACCATTTCGCGGCCTACGACGAAGTCGTCAAGAAGTTCGCCAAGCTGGTCGATGTCGATCCGTGGATGCTCAATCCGTATTTCGCCAAGTGCGGCGAGATCAACTTCCAGGAGCGCACCGGCGAGGAGTGCCTCGCCGCCAATGTCGATACCCTGCTGGCGAAGATCCGCAAGAAGTACAAGGAATACGGCATCAAGGAAAAGCCCTTCGTCATCGTCAAGGCCGATGCGGGTACGTACGGCATGGGCATCATGTCGGTGAAGGATGCGAGCGAGGTGAAGGACCTCAACCGCAAGCAGCGCAACAAGATGTCCGTGGTGAAGGAAGGCCTGGAGGTGAGCGATGTGATCATCCAGGAAGGCGTGCATACCTTCGAGCACATCAACGACGCGGTGGCCGAGCCGGTCGTGTACATGATCGACCGTTACGTCGTCGGCGGCTTCTACCGCGTGCACGCGGAGCGCGGCATCGACGAGAACCTGAACTCGCCGGGCGCGCATTTCGTGCCGCTCGCCTTCGCGCAGCAGCATGCGCTGCCCGACCTGCAGGCCAAGCCCGGCACCGCGCCGCCCAACCGCTTCTACATGTACGGCGTGGTCGCGCGGATGGCGCTGCTGGCGGGTTCCCTCGAACTCGAGAAGACCGATCCGAACCCGGAAGTCTACTGACAGGGCGCCCGCATGAAGATCGCATTCCTCGCCGACCCGCTGCATCACTTCAAGACCTACAAGGACACGACGTACGCAATGATGGTCGAAGCCGACCAGCGAGGCCACGCGATCTTCGCCTTCGAGCAGCGGGACATGGCCTTCCGGGATGGGAAGGTGACGGCCGGGGTCAGGCGCATCACGCTGACCGGCGACAGCAACGATTGGTACCGGGCCGAGGCGCTCGGCGAGACCGGCCTGGCCGATTTCGACGCCATCGTCGTCCGCAAGGACCCGCCCTTCAACATGGAGTACGTCTACCTGACCTACCTGCTCGAAGTGGCGGAGGCGCAGGGTGCGCGGGTGTTCAATCGCCCGGAAGCGATCCGCAGCCATAATGAAAAACTGGCGATCGCGCAGTTTCCGCAATTCACCGCGCCGACGCTGGTGACCAGCGACGCGGCGCGGGTGCGTGCCTTCCACCAGGAGCACAAGGACATCATCCTCAAGCCGCTCGACGGCATGGGCGGCGCCGGCATTTTCCGCGTCCGCGAAGACGGCATGAACCTCGGCTCCATCGTCGAGACGCTCACTGCGAACGGCGCCCACACCATCATGGTGCAGCGCTTCATCCCGGAGATCGTGCAGGGCGACAAGCGCGTGCTGCTGATCGGCGGCGAGGTCGTGCCCTACTGCCTGGCGCGCATTCCGCAGGGCGGCGAAGTGCGGGGCAACCTTGCGGCAGGCGGGCTGGGCGTGGCCCAGCCAGTCTCGCAACGCGATCGCGAAATCGGCGAGGCCCTTGCGCCAGTTCTTTTGAAGCGCGGCTTATTGCTGGTAGGATTGGACGTGATCGGCGACTGCCTGACGGAAATCAACGTCACCAGTCCCACCTGTTTCCAGGAAATCAAGCAGCAGACAGGCTTCGATGTGGCAGGAATGTTCATCGATGCGCTGGAAAAGCAGTGCAGTTGACTCGCTCCGCGCCATCGCCGCGCGGAGAATAATAACGACGGACAGATCGTCGGCACGGGGAGGCCGGGCTTCCGACCGCGCCCGCGACTGTTCTTGGCCGGACAGACCATGGTAGGGATTCTTCTTCTGACGCATGCACCGCTGGGCGCCGCATTCCTGGATGCCGCGACCCACGTCTTTCGCGCCCGCCCCGAGCGCATGGAGGCCATCGACGTGCGCGCCGACCAGGACCCGCTTGAGGTGAACCGCATCGCACAGGACGCGATCACGCGTCTGGACGATGGCAACGGCGTCCTCGTCATCACCGACGTGATGGGCGGCACGCCCTCCAACTGCACCCTCAAGCTGTCCAATCCGGGGCATATCGAAGTCATTGCCGGCATCAGCCTTCCCATGCTCCTGCGCGCGCTGACCTATCGGAACGATACGATCGATGTCGTGGTGGAAATGGCATTGGCGGGAGGGCAGAGCGGCGCGGTCCGTGTCGACAACCGCGTGCGGCTGTCGCCCAACTGAACAACAACGCACAAGAAAAAATGATTCAACAGGAAATCGAGATCATCAACAAGCTGGGCCTGCATGCGCGTGCATCGGCGAAACTCACCCAACTGGCCGCGAAGTACAAGAGCGAGGTCTGGCTCACGCGCAACGCGCGCCGGGTGAATGCCAAGTCCATCATGGGCGTCATGATGCTGGCCGCGGGCAAGGGATCGAAGGTCGTGCTCGAAACGGAGGGAGCGGATGAAAAAGAGTGTTTTGACGCGCTCTTCGAGCTGATCCAGAATAAATTCGGCGAAGGCGAGTAAGGCCTCCGCGTCACCTCACTTCACCGGCACTCAGAATGGCTTCCTTCACGCTCCACGGGATCCCGGTTTCACGCGGCATCGCAATCGGCCGCGCGCACCTGCTTGCGCCGGCGGCGCTCGACGTCAAGCACTACCTGATCCCCCAGGAGCAGGTCGAGGCGGAAGTGCTGCGCCTGCAGAAGGCGATCGCCACCGTCCACAAGGAATTGCAGACCATCTGGAACGAGCTGCCGAAGGATTCGCCGGCCGAGCTCGGCGCGTTCATCGACGTGCACGCACTGATCCTCTCGGACCCCATGATCGCCGAGGTGCCGCTGGACATCATCCGCACGCGCTATTACAACGCGGAGTGGGCGCTCGTCACCCAGATCGACGAGCTCTCCGCGCAGTTCGACGAAATCGAGGATGCCTACCTGCGCGAGCGCAAGAGCGACATCCAGCAGGTGGGCGAACGCGTGCTGAAGGTGCTGACCGGCACTGCAAGCACCCTGCCGCCGCACGACGGCAACGACGAGAACGCCGGTCGCATGATCGTGGTTGCGCATGACATCTCGCCGGCCGACATGCTGCAGTTCAAGGACCGTGCCTTCGGCGGCTTCGTGACCGACCTCGGCGGCCAGAACTCGCACACCGCAATCGTTGCCCGCAGCCTCGACATTCCCGCCGCGGTGGGCATGTCCAATGCCTCCGCGCTGATCCAGCAGGATGACCTGATCATCATCGACGGCGATGCCGGAGTAGTGATCGTCGAACCGCCGCCAAATGTGCTCGAGCAGTACCGCGAGCTGCAGCAACGGCTCCTGCGCGAGCGCAAGAAACTCAGCAAGCTGAAGAAGACGCGGGCCGTTACGCGCGACGGTGCCGAGATCACGCTGCTTGCCAATATCGAACTGCCGGATGACTGCCCGGCCGCCCTCGATTCCGGCGCCATGGGGGTCGGGCTGTTCCGTTCCGAGTACCTCTTCATGGGCCGGGTCGGCTATCTCAACAAGCTGCCGTCCGAGGATGAGCAGTTCGAGTCTTACCGGCAGGCCGTGGTGGCGATGAAGGGCCGCCCGGTCACGATCCGCACGCTCGACATCGGCGCCGACAAGCCGCTCGATGCGGCCGAGCAGACCGCGCTCAATCCGGCCCTGGGTCTGCGCGCGATCCGCTTCTGCCTTGCCGAGCCGCAGATGTTCCTGCAGCAGCTGCGCGCCATCCTGCGCGCATCGGCCTACGGTCCGATCAAGCTGCTGATCCCGATGCTGGCGCATGCCTTCGAGATCGACCAGACGCTGGCGATGATCGAGCAGGCGA
>NZ_DASRXF010000004.1:0-16839 GCF_035654295.1 Noviherbaspirillum sp.
GTGATTTCTATGCGGATGTCCGGGCGGACCCGGAACTCGGACCTGTATTCGACGCCGTCCTCGCCGGCCATTGGGAGGAGCACCTCGATCGCATGGTCGACTTCTGGAGCACGGTCGTGCTGCATACCCACAGCTTTCGCGGCAACGTGTATGACAAGCACATGGCCTTGAACGGCATTACCCGCAGCCATTTCACGCGCTGGCTGGAACTCTGGAAGGCGCATACCGAGCGCCTGTTCGGCAAGGAAGCCGCACATGAATTCCAGCTCATCGCCGCCGGCATCGGACGCATGCTGCACTTCGGATTCTTCGATGAATTCCCCGATGGGACGGTGCCGCGAAAGGCGGCGGCCGCCTAAGTCCAATCACTCTTACCGCAAAAAGGAATACTGATGACCCTCCCCCCGCCCGCGTTTGAAGGCCCGCTCCGCGTACTCTTGCTGGAAGATATCCATGAAAGCGCCGAGCGCGCGTTCTCTCACTTCGGCGATGTGGTCGTCGAACGCGACAGCGGCGCGCCCAGCCGCGAGGCGCTGCTGTGCCGCATCGGCAATGTCCACGTCCTCGGCATCCGGTCGCGCACGCAGGTAGACGCAGAGATACTGGCGGCGGCAACACAGCTGCTGGCCATCGGCACCTACTGCACCGGCACCAACAATGTCGCGCTGGACGAGGCGGCTGCGCGCGGCGTCCCGGTATTCAACGGGCCGTTTTCCAACACACGCTCCGTGTCCGAGCTGGTGATCGGCCACGCCATCCACCTGCTGCGCCGCATTCCCGAGCGCCACGCGGCGGCGCGTTCGGGGAAATGGTTGAAAGATGCGCGCGGCTCAAGCGAACTGCGCGGCAAGACGCTGGGCATCATCGGTTACGGGAAGATCGGCACGCAAACCGGTCTGCTGGCCGAGGCGCTGGGAATGCAGGTCGTCTTCTATGACATCGAGGCCAAGCTGCCGCTGTCGAACGCTTCGCGCATGCCGTCTTTGCAGGCGCTGCTGGCCGCTTCCGATGTGATTACCCTTCATGTTCCCGGCACGCCGGAGACCGAGGGCATGATCGATGCCGCCGCCTTCGAGGCGATGAAGCAGGATGCGGTGCTCATCAATCTCGCCCGCGGCAAGGCGGTGTGCATAGAGGCACTGTGCGACGCGCTGCAAAGCGGGCGTCTGCGCGGCGCGGCGCTGGACGTGTTCCCGGTGGAACCCGCCACACGGCAGGATGCCTTCGAATCGCCGCTGCGCGCATTCGACAACGTCATCCTCACGCCGCACATCGGCGGTTCGACCATCGAGGCGCAGCGCAACCTCGGCTTCGAAGTCTCGGAAAAGATCGCGGGTTATCTTGCGCGGGGAACGACACAGGGCTGCGTCAACCTGCCGCAGGTCAGCCTGGATTCGGCGGCACGCGGAACGCGGATCGTCCATATCCATACCGACAAACCCGGCGTGCTGATGCAGGTGAACGACCGCCTTGCCGCCTCCGGCCTCAACATCGTGCAGTTGACGCTGGAGACGGCAAAAGGCTTCGGCGTGGCCGTGCTCGATGTGACCGGCCCCGTTCCCGGCGCCGTCATCGACTCGGTAGCTTGCGTCGACGGCGCTGCCCGGGTGTTCTTGCCGCTCGGCCAGAACGCGACTGTCAGGGAAGCGAGTCGCGAACAAAGATACGCTTGACCTCGCCGCGGCCGAACAACTGGTCGGCCGAATCCCACGGCAGCACCTCGACGGGGATGGACTTCGATCCGAACCCGTGCTTTGCCATGAGCCGGAGGACGGGGTCCATGTGTGCGCGCGCATGGGGCTGTCCGGTGATGAGCGTCACGTTCTTCCTGAACATCTGGCCGATCGGGACGGCGGCGGTGCCGGGGTAAGGCCAGACCGGCGTGCAGACGCCGTCCTTCGCCACGCTGGCCAGCGCGATCGCCAGCCGTTCCGGATCGGCGCCGCAATCGACGACGATCGGATAGCCCTCCTTGCGCAGCGGCTGTCCCATCCGCACCGTTGTCGCGCCAAGGCTGGCGGCTGCCTGCAAGCGGCGCTCGTCGTCGTCCAGGAAGTCGATCTTGCGGATGCCGAGTGCGCGAGCCATGACAACGCCGTACAAGGCCATGTTCCCGGCATGACCGCTCACGATGAGGACATGCGGGTCGGGGAATGCCTGCAGGTGCGGCTGCATGGTGCGGTGGAGGTCGACGAGGTTGCAGCCGAGGGCGGCGCAGTCTGCCGGCGTGAATCCCTCCGGCATGGGAACCGCCATCGCATCCGCATACGGCACCACCAGCAGGTCGGACATGCCGCCGCCCCAATTGCCGCCGGCCGCGCCCAGCCCGTAGTTCGACAGGGGCTTGCGGGCGTCGCAGCTGTTCGTATGGCCGCCGGTACACGGCGCGCATTCGCCGCAGGAGATGTGCAGCGGAAGTATCACATGCTGTCCTTGACGCAAGGTCTTGACCTCGGCGCCGGTTTCCACCACCTGAGCCACGATTTCGTGCCCCAGTGCAATCGGAAACGGCAAGGTGGAATAGCGGCCGGACACCAGGCCGCGGTCGAAATCACATACCCCGACCGCCACTGGCCGAAGCATGGCCGCCTTGGGACTGGTCAGCTCAGGATCGGGGACCTCGACCCACTCCACTTGATTCGGTCCCTTTGCAGTTAACTGGCGCATAGCCGGCCCTTTCTCTTAATATATACCAATAAGTACAAAACGGAGACGGCGTGGCCCTCTCCTCCGGGTGCGATCCTTGATTCGCGAGTTTAGTGTACCATACGGTACATTAGAACCCAGCGAAATGAGGTACCTCGATGAAAGACGCAGCCTTCGAACTGAACGACACCATGGGTAACGCGAGCCTGCGCGAGGCACTGTCCTGGCACGAACGCCATCCCGAACGCCCCATCCCGCCGGCCCTGCCGGAAGACGGGATCGGCGAACAGGCGACGCTGGACGGCCTGGCGGCGGCAGTCCTCGGACAGGCGAGAGGGCTCGACAGCCCGCTCGCGTTTGCCCACATGGACCCTCCCACCCCCTGGATCAGCTGGATTACCACGCTATGGAACGCCCGGCTCAACCAGAACCTGCTGCATCCGGACACGGCGCCCGCCGCCCGCGACCTGGAAGCGCAGGTCATCCAGTGGCTCTCGCCCTTTTTCGGGATGAACGGCGGCCACATGGTGCCGGGCTCCACCGTCGCCAACATCACTGGCATCTGGGCCGCGCGCGAACTGCGCAAGGTGGAGGAAGTGGTGGCCTCGGCCTCCGCCCACCTCTCGGTACGCAAGGCCGCACACCTGCTCGGCCTGCGGTACCGCAGCGTCGATGTCGATGCGGCGGGTGTGATGGATGTCTCCTCGCTTGGCGACCTGAGCAAGTCCTGCCTCGTTCTGACTGCAGGCACGACCAGCGTCGGCGCCGTCGATCCGCTCAAGCTGCAGGCAAAGGCGGCGTGGACGCATGAGGATGCGGCCTGGGCCGGTCCGCTGCGCTTGAGCCAACGGCACGCTGCGGTACTGGACGGCATCGAGGCAGCCGATTCCGTCGCCGTGTCGGCGCACAAATGGCTGTTCCAGCCGAAGGAATCGGCCTTCGTCCTGTTCCGGGATGCGAACGCCGCACACCAGGCGCTGAGCTTCGGCGGCGGATATCTCGCGGTACCGAATGTCGGCCTTCTCGGTTCGCACGGCGCCAATGCAGTGCCGCTGCTGGCAACTTTGTGGGCATGGGGAAGAAACGGCGTGGCGCGGCGGGTGGAACAATGCATGCAGAATGCCTCCGATTTTGCCGACCGCATCGCCGGCAACAGCGGGCTGGAGCTGTGGGCAAGACCGGTGACAGGTGTTGTTGCATGGCGCTCGCGGACGATTCCTGCCGACATTCTCCAAGCGAGGTTGCCCGCAGGCTCCACCTCCTTGACCGTGCTGAATGGGGAGAAATGGCTGCGCAACGTGGCTGCCAATCCCAATGTCGATATCGCGGCGCTTTACGACGAGGTCCTCAAGGCGACCGTTTGATGCAAAAAAAAGCCGGCCCAAGGCCGGCAAAGAATGCCGCGTCCGGGGGCCCCCGGCCGCAGCACAGGAGGATTCAGGCGGGCAACCCGGCAGCCGCGTTCGACCGCACGCGCTGGTCACGCCATTCTTCCCGCTGCTCGGCGGCAGCGCGCGGCGCCAGCGCCTCCAGCAGGCGGATGTTCATCCGCGCATTGATGCCGTGGTAAGCGGCGTTATCCGGGTCGCTCATGCTTTTTTCCATCGCACTGCGGAGATCGCGGCGTACCGCGGAGATCAGGGCGTCGAATTCGTAGTCCAGCAAGTCGGATTGGATGGTCTTCATTTCGGTCTCCTTCGGAAACAGGGCATCAACTCCGTTGTGTACTTTTCAGTACACATTATCGGAAAAGAAACCCGCCGGGCAGATCAATACGGGCGGGTTTCTTTATGTACCGTTAGGTACATATTACGTCACGCCGCTTCCGCTGTCAAGGGGCGGAGGATGAGTTCGATCATCGCGCGGGTACGGGTCTTCGCCGGACGCGTGCGGCCGGTGACGAACAGCCCGTTGTAGAAGGTATGGATCAGGTTTGCCATTTCGCCTGAATCCAGGTCGCGGTCCACCTCGCCGTTCCGCTTGGCACGTTCGAGCGCCTGCTCGATCAGGTCCACCAGTTCCTGGTTGTAACGCGCAATGGCTTCGGCCACCGCCGGCGCCGCGTCGGCCGCGTCGATGGAGGCGTTGATCGACAGGCAGCCCCGTGCCCCGCCCTCCCCGCTGCAGGCCGGCACGAATGCCATGAGCCACTTCTGGATGGCGGGAACGGCGGGCCCTTCGCCGCTCAGCGTCTTGCGCGCCCAGTACAGCAGGCGGGCGTGGTAACGCTCCAGGATCTGCAGGTACAGCGTGGTCTTGTCACCGAAAGCGGCATACAGGCTGGGCTTGTTCACCCCGGTCGCTTCGGTGATGTCGTCGAGCGAAGTGCCGCGGAATCCTTTGGTCCAAAAGATGTCTTCCGCGCTCTTGAGCACGTCTTCGACGTCGAATGATCTCGGTCTGGCCATGTCGGGTTCCAATCTCACGGTTCAATAGGGTCATTATATACCTGATGGTAAAGTATTCAAGCGATTGACGGCTTGCACCTTGACACCGGCCGGATCATCCACTAATTTGTACCGCGTAGTATGTAATTCCGTATTTCTTTCGCGGCACGCGCCCGCCGCGCCGGGCGTTTCTACGCCGTTTTTATACCGCGCGGTACATAAAGGAGAGCATTGTGGCAAATATCGCAGTCGTCTATCACTCAGGCGGAGGCAATACGGCGGTACTGGCGGAGGCAATTGGAAACGGCGCTGCCAGCGTGCCCGGCGCCAAGGTGTCGCTGCAGCGCATTACTTCCCAACAGATCAATGCCAAATTGCGCTGGGAAGATGAAGGCATTGCCAAGGAATTGCAGCAGGCCGACGGCATCATCTTCGGCTGCCCTACCCTCATGGGCATGGTCAGCACGCCCTTCAAGGCATTCATGGAAGCAGCTTTCATGCCGTGGGCCAAGCAGGCATGGAAGGACAAGTTCGCCGGCGGCTTCACGAATTCGGCCTCCATCAACGGCGACAAGACCAATACCCAGATCCAGCTCCTGGTCTTTGCCGCGCAGATGGGCATGCTCTGGGTGCCGATGGGCGACCATCCCGGGAACAACTGGAGCGGCGGCTCCGAGAGCGACATGAACCGCCTGGGTGCCTTCCTGGGACCGATGAGCCAGCCGCGCGCCAGCGTCGCAGAAGAGGCTGCGCACAGCGCCGACCTGCAGACCGGCTTCCGCTATGGCCAACGCTTTGCGAGCATCGTCAGCCACTGGACCCGCGAGGGAACCCACGTGACCGACAGGATGTTCGACGCGGCTACCGCCGCCGCTATCAAGGCGCAAGCGCAAAAGGCGGCAAAGTGACGGCGCGGCCCCTGAACGTGGTCGTGGCGGGCGGGGGCTACGCGGGCGTCGTCTGCGCCGCCCGGCTTTCCGCCCGTGCCGGGGACGACGTGAGCGTCACCCTCGTCAGCGATGCGTCCCGCTTCGTGCAGCGCATCCGGCTGCATCAGGCGATCAGCAGGCAGGAGCCGGCGAGCGCGGCGCTGGAACCGCTCCTGAAGGGGATCAAGGTCGTCACGGGTACGGTGGACGCCATCCACGCGGACGAACGGCGGATCAGCTCCGGCGGCACGAGCATCCGCTACGACAGGCTGGTGCTCGCCCTGGGCTCGCGTACCGCGTCGCCCGGCATTGCCGGTGCGGAGGATCACGTGCATCCGCTTAACCCCGGCAATGTCGAGGCACTGCGTGCACGGCTCGATGTCCTGGCCGGGCGTGAGGCTGCGATTGTCGTGGTGGGCGGCGGACTGACAGGAATCGAGACGGCCTTCGAACTCAAGGAGGCCTATCCGGCGCTCGGCGTCAGCCTTGTGACGGCCGGGCCGCTCCTTTCCGGCTGGTCGCCCCAGGCGCATGAGCACCTGGAGCGCCGGTTCAGGGAGGCCGGCATCCAGGTGTTCGAGGGAACGCGCGTGCATCGGGTCACTGCTTCCGCTGTCGATACCAACCTGCTCTCCATTCCCTGCGACCTGTGCGTGTGGACTGCCGGCTTCGCATTTCCCGGCTTGCCGCGCGATGCCGGCGTGGCGGTGTCCGAGGAAGGCAAGGTGCTCACCGATCCCTATCTCCGCTCGGTATCGCATCCGGAGATTTACGCCGCGGGCGATATCGCCTGGCCGCTGGCGCCGCCCGGACATCCCCTGCCGATGGGCTGCAAGAGCGCCATGCCGATGGGCGTGCAAGTGGCGGAAAACATCGCGCGCGAAGCACATGGTATCGCGCTGGAACGGTTCGATTACGCCATCCCGTTCCATTGCGTGAGCCTGGGCAGGAAGGATGGGCTGATCCAGTTCCCGGACAAGCAAGGCCGCCTGCTGGGCCGCGCGGTGACAGGAAGATGGGGCGCCTGGATCAAGGAAACGGTTTGCAAGAGCACCTACTGGTCGGTTTTCCTCGAGGCGCGCGGGCTCCCGGTGGTGCGCTGGTTGAAGACGGGCCATGCGCCGGGATGACATGGCGGCGGGAACGACCGCCATGCCCGTTCAGCGCGCCAGCCGTGCCGCGAGCTGCGCCGCTTTCATGCCCTGGTAGGACGCACCGGCAAGTTCATTGGCGGACGGCATGCGCGATCCGTCCGGCCCGGTGATCGTCGTCGCGCCGTAGGGCGAGCCTCCGGTGATTTCGTCGATGGCCATCTGGCCGGAAAATCCGTAATCGAGCCCGACCACGACCATCCCGAAATGCATCAGGTTCGCGATCATGGACAGCAGCGTCGCTTCCTGCCCGCCGTGCTGGGTGGCGCTGGCCGTGAACGCGCCGCCCACCTTGCCGTTCAGCGCGCCCTCTTCCCACAGTCCGCCGGCCTGGTCGAGGAAGTTGGCCAGTTGTGCGGGCATGCGGCCGAAGCGGGTTCCGGCGCCGATCAGTATCGCGTCGTAATGGCGCAGGTCGTCGATCTCGGCCACCGGCGCCGGCTGGTCCAGCTTGAAATGCGAGGCCTCGGCGACGTCCAGCGGCACCAGTTCCGGGACGCGCTTGATGTCGGCATGGGCGCCTGCTGCACGCGCACCTTCCGCGACCGCGCGCGCCATGGTCTCGATATGTCCGTAGGACGAGTAATACAGGACGAGCACTTTCGTCATGTTCATTCCTTTACGGCGAGGGTGGCTCAGCGGACAGAATCGGTGCGGCGCTCGTAGGCGGATACAACGAACATCGCCCCCAGCAGGGCCAGGTTCTTCAGGAAGTGGTTGAGCTGGTCGCCGCTCGGATCACCGGCCCAGAACTGGTGGAACATCAGCGTCGCGGGCACGAGGAAGGCCGCGAATGCCAGCGCGACCCAGCGCGTGGCGATGCCGAACGCCAGGGCAAGGCCGCCGCCGATCTCTAAGACGAGCGTCAGCGCCAGCAAGGTCGAGGCGAGCGGCAGCCCTGCCCCGGCCATCCAGCCGGCGGTATCGTTGAAGGACAAAGCCTTCATCGTTCCCGAGACGATGAAGAGGCTGGCGAGCCCAATGCGGCCGGCAATATAGGAAGCGGGGCTTGAAGAAGTCGTGGTCATGGTGGTTTCCTGTCAATGTGGATACGGATGCGTTCCGGCGCTCGCACCGTACGCTGCCTTCAGCGCACATTTCGTTGTGCACATGCAGAGGCATTCTATTGATGAAGAAAACGGAAAAAAATAGCTAAAATAAGCTTGTCTGTTCCATTGGCGAGACAATCATGCACAAACTGGATGCGCAGGACCTGTGGATCTTCGCCTGGGTGGCGGAGGAAGGGAGTTTCAGCGCCGCCGCGGAGCGGCTGGGATTGCCCAAGTCCACGCTCTCGCGGCGGCTGGCGGAATTCGAAGCCCGGCTTGGCGAGCGGGTGTTTGTGCGCACGACGCGCCGGCTCACCCTCACCGACCTCGGGCGCAACGTGCTGACCCACGCCCAGCAAGTGATGGCGGAGGTCTCGGCGGCGCAGGCATTCGCGCAGAACCGGCAGCTCACGCCGAGCGGCCGGCTGCGCATTTCGATGCCGGGCGATTTCGCCAACCTGCTGCTGCCCGCCATGCTCACGCAATTCGCCGCGTCCTACCCGCTGATCACGCTGGACATCGACGTCTCGCCGCGCATCGTCGACCTCGTCGGCGAAGGATTCGACCTCGCCATCCGCATGGGCGCGCTTGCCGATGACGCCACCCTCGCCGCGCGCCAGCTGGCCTTGTTCGATGTCAGCCTGTACGCGGCGCCGTCGTACCTGCAACGCCACGGTATTCCGCGCACGCCCGATGCCTTGCAGGGACATCAGGCCCTGCACCTGAGCACGCGCAGCAGCGCCAGCGCGCTATGGCAGTTGACGCGCGACGGCGAAAGCTGGACCGGCACGCCGCCCGGCCGGGTGCATATCAACTCGCCGGAGCTGCTGCTGCGCATGGCCCTCGCCGGCGCGGGAATCACGGCTATCGACGACCACATGGCCGCGCCTCACCTGGCGAGCGGGGAATTGCGGCGTGTACTGCCCGAGTGGAAATTGCCCGGCGTGCCGGCGTGGATGGTTTTTCCGGGGAGGAAGCTGATGCCGGCCCGCACGCGCGTGTTCATCGACGCGCTGGTGGCGGAATTCGCGGAGAAAAAACGTCCGCAGACGGGGAATACGGGGAAAGCGATGAAAGCAATCCGCGGCCCCGGACAAGCCCGGGGCTGAGCCTTAGCGACGCGGCGCCGCGTACTGCCCGAGAAGCCACTGCAAGCCGGCGAGGTGCTGCTGGTCGTGACTGCAAAGGAAGTGCACCAGGCTGCGCAAGCTGACGTCGCCATATCCCTCGAAGTGCGCGGGCCGCTCATACGCGCCTGGCGGCAGCGCGCGCAGCAGGGAAACTGTCTTCTCCCGCGCCGCGCGAAAGGCCCCGATCACTTCACCGGGCCGGGCAGCGGCGTAGGAGCGCGCTTCGACCAGCGCGAAGCCGTCGACCGACGGCAGCATCGGGCGATCCTCGCTGAGCGTCCGTTCGAAGCGCACGTGATACCCGTCGATTTCGATGTCGCGCACATGGCACAGTTGTTCGAGTGCGGAAAAGGGTTCGCTCGGAATCCCTTCCCATGAGGCCGGCTTCCAGCCAAGGAACCCGGCCGGCAAATCCGCAAAGAATTCTTCGAGCTGCCGCGGAAATGCCTCAAGTGCGCGTAGTGTGACGACGTCCATACGATCTCCCTGCAAAAAATTTCAGCGCGCGCCCGGCGGCATCGGGAACTGCACATAGGGCGTCGCCGGCTCCCGGTTCGGGGGAACGTAGGCCGGCGCCGGCTCACCGGCCGCGCCCAGATGCTTCACGAAACGATGGATGGCGCGCAGGTCGTCGTCCGACATCTGTTGCAGCGCGAACCAGGGCATCGGCGGCCTCGACTCGACCTTCCTGGCTGCCGCCAGCCATTGCTTCTCGGTCATCGCGCCGAGATGGAGGCGCAGGTTCGTGGGATAGGTGGTTCCCCACGGGCCGCGCCAGCCCAGGCTGTCGCCGGTCAGCCACTGCGCCTCCGGCAGCTTGCCGCCGCTTTGCGCATAACCGGCCGTATGACAGTCGTTGCACCCCGCCACCTGGACGAGGTACCTGCCGCGTTCTATCCATTGCCTTGTGTTGGCCTTGTTGGCCTTGTCTGCGGCGTGGGCGGACTGTGAGACGGACAGGACAACGAGTGCACCCGCGATGGTATGACAAATTCGGTTTTTCATCTTGCTTCCTCTCTGCTGGACAATTTCGCAACGGGTTTTCCACGGAGCATTTCGCGGCGCCGCCGTTTTATGTACCCCTCGGTACAGATTAAGCGAGCCGGCACGCGCTGTCAATTGCTTCCTTGTTTGTGCCATTTCCAAGCGGCGAGCCAAGCGACGTGTTAGTTATAACGAACGAATCCCGACAACAGACGCACCATGCAGACACCCGACCGCCGCCCTCGCCACTTCTCGATGATCCGCGAGTTCCACCTCGCGGACTTCTTCACCCTCGCCAACGCGGCATGCGGCGTGCTCGCGCTGTTCTTTTCCATGCAATATCTCATCGGCGGCCGCATTGAAGATTTCTACCTGTCCGCCGCGATGGCGCCGGCCGCCTTCGCCTTCGATGTCCTGGACGGCCGCATCGCCCGCTGGCGCAACCGCCATTCATCGCTGGGCCGCGAACTGGATTCGCTGGCCGACGTGATTTCCTTCGGCGTGGCGCCCGCGGTGCTGGCCTTCGCGGCCGGCATGCAGGGCAACGGCGACATGATCGCGCTGGTGTATTTCGTGTGCTGCGGCGTGAGCCGGCTGGCGAGGTACAACGTCACCGCCGAAAGCATGTCCGGCGATTCCGGCAAGGTGGCCTACTTCGAGGGAACGCCCATCCCCACCAGTGTGGTACTGACCGGCATCCTCGCCTTCGCCGCGTGGCAGGGGCGGATCGGCGACCAGCTCTATGGCGGCCAGTGGCAGCTCGGGCCGCTGGCCTTGCATCCGCTGGTGCTGATGTTCGTCCTGTCGGGCACGCTCATGATCAGCAAGACGCTGCGCATTCCGAAGCTGTAAGGGAGTCAGATCCCAAGCTGTTGCGCGTGGTGGCGCAGGTGGTCTTCGACGAAGGTCGAGATGAAGTAGTAGCCGTGGTCGTAGCCCGGATGCAGGCGGAGCACCAGCGGCTGTCCGGCCTCGATGCAGGCCGCTTCGAACAGCCCCGGGCGAAGCTGTTCGTCCAGGAATTTGTCGCTCAGACCCTGGTCGACCAGGATGCCCTCCGGGTATGGCGCCGCTTTGCACTGCCGCATGAGCGCCGACGCATCGTAGTCCTGCCACGCGTCTGCGTCCGGCCCGAGATACCTGGCGAAGGCCTTGCGCCCCCACGGTACCTGGCTGGGCGCGACGATGGGCGCAAACGCGGACACCGAACGGAACAGCCCGGGATGGCGCAAGGCGAGCACCAGCGCGCCATGCCCGCCCATGGAATGACCCATGACGCCAATCCGCTCACGGTCGAGCGGGAAGAGTCCGTCGGCGATATCGAGCAGTTCGCGCGTGATGTAGCTTTCCATCCGGTAGTGCTGCGACCACGGCGCCTGCGTCGCATCGAGATAGAAGCCGGCGCCGACGCCGAAATCCCAGTCGTCCGCTTCGCCGGGTAGGTTGGCGCCCCGCGGGCTGGTGTCGGGAGCGACAAGGACCAGCCCTTCCCGCGCCGCATGGCACTGCGCGCCCGCCTTGATCATGAACGTCTCTTCGGTACAGGTAAGCCCGGCCAGGCAAAACACGGCCGGACAAGTCTTGCCCTCGCGCGCCTGGGGCGGCAGGTAGACGGAGAAGCGCATCGGCAGTCCGGTCTCCTGCGAGCCATGGCGGTAGAAGCGCTGGACGCCGCCGAAGCAGCCGTGCTCGCTCAGCAATTCGAGGTCGGGCGCGTTCATTCGTACATCACGACGGAACGGATGGATTCGCCGCGCTTCATGAGGTCGAATCCCTCGTTGATGCGGTCGAGCGGCAGCGTGTGGGTGATGAGGTCGTCGATATTGATCTTGCCTTCCATGTACCAGTCGACGATCTTCGGCACGTCGGTCCGTCCGCGCGCGCCGCCGAAGGCCGATCCCTTCCACACGCGCCCGGTCACGAGCTGGAAAGGCCGCGTACTGATCTCGGCGCCGGCCTCGGCCACACCGATGATGACCGACTGCCCCCAGCCCTTGTGGCAGCATTCGAGCGCCTGCCGCATGACCTGGGTGTTGCCGATGCATTCGAACGAGTAGTCGGCCCCGCCGTCGGTCAGCTGCACGATGTGGTCGACGAGGTTGTCGACGTCCTTCGGATTGACGAAATGCGTCATGCCGAATTTGCGCGCCATCGCCTCGCGCCCCGGGTTCAGGTCCACACCGATGATCTTGTCGGCGCCGACCATGCGCGCGCCCTGGATCACGTTCAGGCCGATGCCGCCGAGGCCGAACACCACCACATTCGCGCCTGCTTCGACCTTGGCGGTGAACAGCACCGCGCCGATGCCGGTCGTGACGCCGCAGCCGATGTAGCAGATCTTGTCGAAGGGCGCGTCCGGCCGCACCTTGGCGAGCGCGATCTCGGGCACGACGATGTAATTGGAGAACGTCGACGTCCCCATGTAATGGAGGATGGGTTTGCCGTTGAGCGAGAAGCGGGAGGTGCCGTCCGGCATCAATCCCTTGCCCTGGGTGCTGCGGATCGCCTGGCACAGGTTGGTCTTGCGCGACAGGCAGAACTTGCACTGCCGGCATTCCGGCGTGTACAGCGGAATGACATGGTCTCCCGCGGCGAGGCTGCGCACGCCCTCGCCGGCCTCCACCACCACGCCCGCGCCTTCATGGCCGAGGATCGCCGGAAACAATCCTTCCGGATCGGCGCCCGACAAGGTGTAGTAATCGGTGTGGCAGATCCCGGTCGCCTTCACCTCCACCAGCACTTCGCCGGCGCGCGGCCCTTCCAGGTCGACTTCCTCGATCGATAGCGGGCTTGCGGCTTTCCATGCGACAGCGGCCTTGGTCTTCATGCACACCCTCCGGCAGATTGTAGGGGGACAACTGAGTGGTTAGACGTGCATGCCGGCTTAAGTTCGGCTCAAACGAAGGAGAGTTCCTTCAGCGGCTTGAGAACGGTGGACGGTGTCATGCCGAAGGTCTTGCGGAAGGTACGGGAGAAATGCGAGGAGTCGGCAAAGGCGCCGTGCAGCGCGGCCTCGGTCAGGTTGATGTGCGGCCCCATGCCCGCCATCGCCGCGCGCACCTGCGCCCATACGCGGTAGCTGCGGAAGCTGACGCCGGTTTCTTCGCGGAACAGATGGTTGAAGCGCGAGGCGGAGAGGCTGACCGCATCGGCCGCACCCTCTCTCCCCGCGGGAGCCGCGCCGACCAGCCGCAGGTACTTCATGCTGTGCTGCACGCGCAAATCCAGCGCGCCGGGATCGGGAACGCGATGGCGCAGCAAGGCATCGAGGTCGAAGCTGCGCAGGCGGCTTTCGACATGGCTGCGCGCGACCGGCGCTGCCGCCGGATCGAAGATCACCCCGCCCTGCGCCCGGAACAGGCTGCGCAGACGGCGCGCTTCCAGGGCGTCTGGCTCCAGGTACATCAGGGCGACGCGCTCGCCGCAGGGATCGAAGACATGCTCGACACCGCAATCGATGAGGGCGCTGCGGCAGCTCTGGCGTCCGGCAGGCAGGTGCAGGGCGAAGCGGCCGGACAGTCCGATCAGGAGCACGGGCGCGGCATGGCAGTGCCAGCCGGTTGCCGGCAGCTCGCCTACATACAGCGCCCGGGTCTCCCCCAGGATCATTGAATTCGTTCCGCGCATAGCCCAAACGTACAAGTTTTCCCGGCCGGATTTCGATAGCCTTCCCGGCATTGATTGAAAGGAGAATACCTTGAAACGCCTCTTCCTCGCTTGCACGCTGATTGCGCTCGCCCTGGCCGCCGCCTGGTACGGTTTTCCGCACTGGTTCAAGGAGCCGCTGGTCGCGGCCAACCGCGCCGCCGCCGGGCTCGCCGAAAAGCAAGTGACGGTCGATGCGCACCGCATCCATTACCTCGACGGCGGCAGCGGCGAGACGCTCGTGCTGCTGCACGGCATTTTCGCGGAAAAGGACCACTGGGTGGATTTCGCGCGGCCGCTCACGGGCAGCTACCGGGTGCTGGTACCTGACCTGCCGGGATTCGGCGAAAGCAGCCGCCTCGACAGCCACAGCTACACCTACGACGCGCAAACGGAACGCCTGAAGGCCTTGCTGGACACGCTCGGCGTCACGCGCGCCCACCTTGCCGGCAATTCGATGGGCGGCACCATCGCGGCCCTGTTCGCGATACGCTACCCGGAACGCGTCGCCAGCGTGGCCCTGATCGGCGCGCCGCACGGTATCCGCTCGCCGAAAGCGAGCGGCATGGACAGGCAGATCGAGGCCGGGAAAAGCCCGCTGGTGACCCGCGACGCGCGCGAGTTCGAGGCGATGCTCTCGCTGGTCTTCGCCGAACGCCCCTTCCTGCCCTACCCCATCCTGCATGCAGCGCAAGAGAACGCGGTTCGCAACGCGGATTCCAACCTGCGCCTGTGGCACGCGCAACTGAAAGACCGCTTCCTGCTGGACGGACAGATCGGCGGCCTGGGCGCGAGGACGCTGGTGCTATGGGGAAGCAGCGACCAGGTGTTCGACGCATCGGGCGCGGAAGTGCTGAAGAAGCGGCTGAAGAACGCCGAGGTGCATGTCCTGCCCGGGATCGGCCACCTGCCGATGATGGAGGCGCCGAAAGAGACTGCCGGCATGTATGCACGCTTTCTCGCCCGGCAGGCCGCCGCGGCGCACTGAGTTGACCTTCCCACAATAGGAAGGTGTATCGTGCGGCATGATTCCACTGCCACGCACGAGCGCCATGTCCAGACTTGAACTGAAAATCCCGCCTGTCCTGCTGGTCTTCCTGTTTGCGGGCCTGATGGCCTTGCTGTCGTCGGCAGTGGAAGACCGCTGGCAGGCAAGCACCGGCACGCATGCCCTTGCCGCCCTCCTTGCGCTCGCGGGCGCGCTGGTCGCCGCCGCCGGCGTGCTGCAGTTCCGGCGCGCGAAGACGACCGTCAATCCGGTGAATCCCGGTTCATCCTCGTCGCTCGTCAGCAGCGGGGTCTACCGCGTGACCCGCAACCCGATGTACCTGGGTTTCCTGCTGTTGCTGGCTGCATGGGCCTTCTACCTCGCCAGCCTGGCGGCGGCGGCGTTGCTGCCGCTGTTCGTGCTGTACATGAACCGCTTCCAGATCGTGCCCGAAGAGCGCGTGCTGGCGCGCTTGTTCGGCCGCGAATTCGATGCCTACCGGGGACGCGTGCGGCGCTGGATCTGAAAACGGTCAAAGCCCGGCGTGCTCGGCGATCGCTTCGCCGACCCGCCGGGCGAGATAGTCGGCGCGCAGCGGCTTGAGCAGGTAGCGCACCTTGTGCCGCATCAGGATCGCGCCGAGCTTGTCGTTGCTTTCGGGAGCAATCTGGTTACCGAGGATGAAAATCGGGACGTCGCTGGTCCCGCGAACGGCGGCTACGAGGTCTGTCAGCGCATGCGATTCGGGTTGCCAGTCCGCCAGGTAATCCAGCACGTAGGCATCGAAGCATGCCGCTTGATGTGCTTCGGCAAGGGAGTCAATGTCATAGAAGGCAGTTGCGGCAAAACCATTGTTGCGGAGAAGGCCGCATAGCGCATCGGCCATGGTCTCATCGCTGTCGAGGACGGCGACCGAGAACGGCCGCGGATGCCAGGGACGTGGATCGGGACGGGCTTCCATGCCTGCATTCTAGCCCTTGCGACAAGGACCTGCTCAGTGCATGTCCTTGAAGCTCAGCACATTGTTCCGGTCGCCGTCTGGATCCGAAAGCTGGCCCAGTTCATCCACCAGCGCGAGCATGGCCGGGTCCTTGATGAAGCTGGCCGCCGAAGATGCCTCAAGGATACGCGGCGCCGGCTGCGAACGCGCCACCACGAAGCCCTGCACGTAATCCACACCGATCTCGGCCAGCGTCCTGGCCGTGGCCGCATCCTCGGCCCACTCCGCGATGGTTTTCATGCCGAGGTTCATCGCCAGTTTCACGATCGCTTCCACGATGGCGACGTTGGCGGGATGGGCATTGATGTTCTGCACGAACTGGCCGTCGATCTTCAGCACGTCCGCCGGCAATTCCTTCAGGTAGGAAAAGGAGGTGTAGCCGGCGCCGAAATCATCCAGTGCCACGCGCACGCCGCAGCTGCGGATCTGGTCGATGAAGCGGCGGGTGTTATCGAGGTCGTGCAATGCGACGCTCTCGGTGATTTCCATGCAGAGGTAACGCGCGCCGACCGGGTACTCTTCGAGTGTGACCAGGGTGTCCTGGATGAAGTGCTCGTCGTTGAGCGACGCGCCGCTCAGGTTCATGCAGACGAATTGCGTGTTGGACAGTGCCGCCAGATTGCCTTCAATCCACTGCAGCGTGGTAGCCAGCACCCAGCGGTCGATCGTGCCGGTCATCCCGCTCTTCTCCGCCGCGCCGATAATGCGCCCCGCGGGAATGATGCTGCCGTCGGAGCCGCGCATTCGCAAGAGCACTTCGAAATTGAGCGAGTTGTGCGGGTTGTTGAACGCCATGATCGGCTGCATTTCGAGGAACAGGTCGCGCGTGGCATCGCTGCCGGACAACTGCTCCATGAGCCCGAGCTCGGCCTGGCGCTCGTGGAAGGCGCTGGCATTGCACTCGTAGACGACCAGCCCCTCGCCCTGCTT
>NZ_DASRXF010000005.1:0-6911 GCF_035654295.1 Noviherbaspirillum sp.
GCACAGTTCCTTCACCGGCACTCCCGCCTCTGCTTGCTTCAAAAACCCGATGATCTGCTCGTCGGTAAATCGCTTCTTCACGTTCGTTCTCCCTGTTGAAAACGAACTTTACTAGATCACCGTGGCACTGTTTATTGGGGGCACATCAGGAACATCGCATTCAAATTTTTGTTCATGCGCTCCTTCATTTTTTTCTCAAAAATCATTTTCGATATTTAGCCTTCCTTAATATGTCCAATAACGTGTTGCCCGATTAGAGATTCCTTTACGGGGAATTCGTTTGGGCGGGTTGCTGACAAGGACGCGAATTTGGTACTAACCAGACTGCAAACTGAGACTTGAGGTCGAGATGGAAAAATTTTCCAAGAGGGTTCGATGTCGGCCATTTCATGCTTCACAGCTAGGCGATTGTTTATGAAATGGCAACTATAGTTCAATGAATACTGGGCTGCCGGACTATTAGCAGGAATTCCGCACTGTTAGAAAAAGGGAGTGCACCGAACACGCTTTCGTTCGAATGCACGGCGCGCTCTTTGAGAGAGTGCGGGCGGTGCGCAGGAACAGTTACTCGGTATCCAGGTTAAGAATTGTCGGAGTACGACTGACTCAACCGGGCGCACGCGCACTCGTGCTCGTCTAACACCTACAACAGCAATGCGTGAAATCTTTTCGCTTACTAGCATGCAGCTCGCTCAAATTTTTCACCCCCACGGACTGAACGAAGGCACGGACGATTCCCCTATTGATACGCAAAGCGCCCGCCCACACTTATCCTCACGGCCTCTTTCCCATCCCCGAGAAAACCAGTCACCGCACCCAAGAAGCCCCACGGGTTTCCCACAGTTGACTTAGATCAAGCCCCCGGTATGATATTTGCTGCGTAGAACCACGCACATTGTCCTGTCCGGTTGCATGAAGCGCTCTGTCAGGGATTCGGCTCAACTTCACCCTGGAGGCTTCCATGGCATCGACACCTGCACTACGCATGCGCGACGACGAAGCCCTCCCCCGCGGAGGATTCCGAGATCTCCTGAACCGCATCGACGGCATCGTCTGGGAAGCCGATCCCGCCACCTTCACCTTCAACTACGTCAGCCCCGCCGCCGAGCGCATCCTCGGCTATCCGGTGGCAGAGTGGCGCGTGCCGGGCTTCTGGGAAAGCCATGTGCATCCGGAGGACCGCGAACGCGTGATGTCGTTCTGTGCGTCGCAAACCCGGGCCGGACACAACCATGAGTTCGAATACCGCATGCTCGCGGCCGACGGGCGTGCCGTGTGGCTGCGCGATTCCGTGACGGTGAGCGTGGAGAACGGCGTGCCGGTTTCCCTGGGCGGGGTGATGATCGACATCAGCGACCTCAAGCGCGCGCAGCAGGATCTGGCCGACCAGGCGCAGTTCCTGCGCGAGCTGGGCGAGGTGATCGGCAGCCCGATCTTCTGGAAGGATGCCGAGGGCCGCTACCAGGGCTGTAACCGGGCGTTCGAGGAATACATGGGCATCGCGCGCCGGGATCTCATCGGCAAGACAGTGTTCGACATCGCGGCCGAGGAGACGGCGCGTATCCACACGCGCGCCGATGCCGAGCTGTTCGCACACGGCGGCACGCAGGTGTACGAAGCGGCGGTGACGTGTCACGATGGCACGCGCCGCCATGTGGCCTTCAACAAGGCGGTGTACCTGAAGGGAGACGGCTCGCTCGGCGGGGTGGTCGGGGTCATGCTCGATGTCACCCGCGAACGCGCGGTGAGCGAAGCACTGGCGCGCGAGAGTGCTTACCTGAAGGCGGTGCTGCAGCACCTGCCGCAGGGGATCAGCGTGTTCGACGAGAACTTGCGCCTGCGGCACTGGAACGATGGCATGGCGGAGGTGCTGAACTTTCCGCCGGAAGTGCTCGCCGAGGGCGCCTACTTCGACGATCTCATCCGCATTCCCGCGCAACGCGGCGAGTACGGGCCGGGCGATCCGGAAGAGCATGTGGCCCGCTTCCATGCGCTGGCGATGGAGTTCAGGCCGCACGAATTCGAGCGGCGCCGGCAGAACGGCAAGGTGCATCTGGTGTGCGGCCGGCCGATGCAGGTGGGCGGCAGGCTGGCAGGCTTTGTCACGACGTATACCGACATCACCGCGCACAAGCTGGTCGAGAAAAAGCTGCAACTGTCCGATACGGTCTTCAACAATACGGCCGTGGGGATCACCGTGACCGATGCGCGGCGACGCATCGTCAAGGTCAACCCCGCGTTCAGCACGATCACCGGCTACGACGAGAGCGAAGTCATCGGCAAGACGCATGTGATCCTCAGCTCGGGCCTGCAGGACGCCGCCTTCTATGCGGCGATGTGGCGTGAGATCGACAGCATCGGCAGCTGGAGCGGGGAGATCTGGAACCGGCGCAAGTCGGGCGAACTGTACGCCGAGCACCTGTCGATCAAGCGCGTGCTGGACAGCGCGGGCGAGGTGATCAACTACATCGGCATCTTCTCCGACATTTCCCATTACAAGATTGCGCAGGACCGCATCGAGCAGCTTTCCTTCTTCGATCCGCTGACCGGCCTGCCCAACCGCGCGCTCCTGCGCGACCGGCTGCAGCAGGCGGTGTACACCGCCGAGCGGCGCCACAGCCGCGTCGCCTTGATGCTGATCGATCTCGATCGCCTGTCGCACGTCAACGATTCGCTGGGGCACCACATCGGCGATCTGTTGCTGCTGCGGGTGAAGGCGCGCTGGCAACCCTTGATCCGCACTTCGGACACGCTCTCGCGCCATATCGGCGATGAGTTCGCGGTGATCCTGGAAGACATCCACGATGCGCAGGATGCAGCCGAGATGGCGGAGAAGCTGCTCGCGGCGCTGGCGCAGCCGTTCGACCTCGAAGGCCACGAGGTCAGCGCCAGCGCTTGCATCGGCATCAGCATTTTCCCGTCCGACGGCAAGACGCCGGATGTCTTGCTGAAGAATGCGGACGTTGCGCTTCACCACGCGAAGGAAGCCGTCGGCGGACGCTTCCAGTTCTTCCGCGAAGAGATGAACCAGGCGGCGACCGAGCGCCTGCTGATCGAGAGCAGCCTGCGGCAGGCGATGGCGCGCAAGGAGTTCCAGGTTTTCTACCAGCCGCAGCTCGAGCTGGCGAGCGGGCGGATCAAGGGCATGGAGGCGCTGGCGCGCTGGCGGCATCCCGAGCTCGGGCTCGTTTCGCCGGCGAAGTTCATTCCCATTGCCGAAGAGACCGGGCAGATCATCGAGATCGGCGCCTGGGTCATGCGCGAGGCGTGCCGGCAGGCGCAGGAATGGCAGGCCGCAGGGCACACGGGACTCGTGGTCGCCGTCAATGTCTCGGCCAAGCAGTTCGAGCATGACGGATTCGCGGCGCAGGTAAAGCAGGTGCTGCGCGAGACGGGCCTGCCGGCGCCCCAGCTGGAACTGGAGATCACCGAGAGCGTCATCATGGACCGGCCTGACCATGTGGTCTCGGTCATGAAGGAATTGCGCGATATCGGCGTGCGCTTCTCGATCGATGACTTCGGCACCGGGTATTCGAGCCTGTCGCAGCTCAAGCGCTTCCCGATCGACACGCTGAAGATCGACCAGTCCTTCACGCGCGACATCGGCCTGGACGAAGGCGGCACGGCAATCACGCGGGCGGTCATTGCGCTGGGCCGCAGCCTGCACCTGCAGGTGGTGGCAGAAGGCGTGGAGACCAGGGAGCAGCAGCACTTCCTCACGCAGCACGGCTGCCACGGCATGCAGGGCTACCTGTTCAGCAAGCCGGTCGAGGCCGCCGCCTTCGCCGCGCTGCTTGCCACACATGCCCCGCCCGGCCCTCCCCCGGAGTGGAATATCTGAGCGTGACGAAGCTGGCAAGGAAATTGCCTTTTTAACTGAAATACGCGGTGGTGCAGCCTGGACAAGGCGGAACCGCGATGGGCGTTCCCATTCCAGGGAAAGCCGGCTTCCGGCTTTCGGGAATCCCGGCTGCGCCTGTCCTCCGGATAAGCATGAAAATCGAACGAAGAATAAAACTGATGATCGCGGTCGCGATCCTGGTGATGGCCGCCACGGCGATCGTCCCCTTCAAGACCGCCGAGAAAGCGGGGCAGCTCCATGCCGCCCTGCTTGAATCCGAAACCCGCATCGCCGTCATTGCCGAAGCGTTTTCGCTCATGAAGGATGCCGAGTCCGGCCAGCGGGGTTTCATCATTACCGGCCAGGAGTCTTTCCTGGAGCCGTACTACAAGGCCGTCGCGCGCCTGGAAGACCAGGAGGCGCTGCGCCGCGCATCGCTCCCCGGCCACGCCGCAGTAGACGTCGACCGTTTCGAAGGCGCGATCCAGCGCAAGCTCGACGACCTGGCGCGCAGCATCGAGCTGCGGCGCTCGCAGGGCAATGAGGCGGCGCGGGCGTCGGTCTCCACCGGCCGGGGCAAGCAGTACATGGACGATATCCGCGTCGAAGTCGCCGCGGTCACTGCCGTCGAGCAGTCGCTGCGCGACAAGCTGCGGCAGGAATCGGCGCATTACGCCGAGCTTGCCGCCGTCACGACATTGGCCGCCACCGTCATCGATCTCTTCCTTGTCGCCGTGGCCCTGCATTTCCTGTTCCGGCTGCTCAAACGCCACCGCTCGACCGCGATCGAACTGCAAAGCCTGAGCAACGAGCTGCGCGGGGGCATGGCCGAGCTCGGGCGCCGCAACGTGGAATTGTCCCTGCTCGCGCAAATGGTTCGCACGCTGGATTCATCCATGTCGCTGGCCGAGACGCTGCAAAGCGTGTCCGTCTTCACGGCCAGGATCCTGCCGGGTACGTCCGGGGAGCTTTTCCTGTACCGCAATTCCCGCAACCTCTTGGAGAAGGCCTCGCAGTGGGGGGAGCCGTCCGATCCGAAGGACGCCATCAAGCCGCACGAATGCTGGGGACTGCGCCTGGGCCGGGTGCATCAGGTGCAGGGCAGGGACGCGCTCTATTGCCCCCACCACGACCGCCGCGCGAGCCAGGATAAGTTTCTGCTTTGCCTGCCGCTATCGGCACAGGGGGAAATCATCGGGCTGATCACGGTCGAAGCGCCGGCGTTGCAGGACGCCGATGCGCCGCTGGCGCCAGGGCGCACGGAGCTGGCGACCGCGCTCGCGGAACAGCTGGCGCTGGTCTTGTCGAATGCGAAGCTCAAGGAAGTCCTCAAGCAGCAATCGATCGTCGATCCGCTCACCAACTTGTTCAATCGCCGCTACATGGATGAAACGCTGTCCCGCGAAATGTCGCGTGCGCGCCGCAAGTCATGCCCGCTGTCGCTGGTGATGATCGATATCGATCATTTCAAGTCGGTCAATGACAGGTACGGGCATGAAGCGGGCGATGCGGTATTGCGCGCGGTTGCCGGGCACATCAAGTCCAGCGTGCGCGAAGGCGACCTCGTGTGCCGCTTCGGCGGCGAGGAGATGGTCATCCTGATGCCCGAATGCGACCTGCAGGATGCCGGCGTGCGTGCGGAAAAGCTGCGCGCCGGCGTGCGAGCGCTAAGCGTTGATTTTGGCGGGCAGACCATCGGTTCGGTGACCGCTTCGTTCGGCGTGGCCTGCTTCCCGTTCCACGGCACCGACGAGGCGTCTCTGATCGCTGCCGCGGACAAGGCGATGTACCAGGCGAAAGCCGCGGGACGCGACCGCGTCCTGCTCGCCGACGCGCCGCAAGCCGCCGCAGTCGCTTGACCTGAGTCAAGCGATTCCGGAAATCCCATGGATATGGGAGGGTTGAGAAAGATCAATCTCGAGTACCCTTCGCCAGTTATATAACCACAATCATTCTGTGGTTATTCTCACTGGAGAGAACAACCATGGCGTACTTTTCCCTCACCGAAGACCTCAAGGTCGGCAATTCCTTCATCGACCAGGACCACCAGAAGCTGGTCGACCTCGTCAACCAGCTGCACACCGCGATGGCGGCGGGGCACGGCAAGGATGTGCTCGGCAAGATTCTCGCCGAGCTGATCCGCTACACCCGCGAGCACTTCAAGCGCGAAGAGGACCACATGCAGCGCATTGCCTACCCCGGCTATGCGGCGCACAAGCAGGATCACGACAAGCTGATCCGGGAAGTCGTCGAGCTGCAGAACAAGTTCAATGCCGGCAACGGCATGCTGTCCGTGCAGGTATCGACCTTCCTGCGCAACTGGCTGGTCAACCACATCATGAAGGCCGACAAGGACCTGGCGACCGCCATCAAGAAGATGGCGGCTTAAGTGCAGGGAGCAGCAAGAAGGCCTTTATGAGCAGTGGCAGCATTGATGTCCGCTTCTTCGACCTGATCCTCTGCGTATCCCGGGCCCTCGACCTGCTGTCGCTGGACCTGTCGGACCACCACATGCGCGTGGCCTACGTCGCCGCCCGCATTGCGGATGCCCTCGGATTGCCGGTGCAGGAGAGGCAGGACGCCGTCCTCGCGGGGGCGCTGCACGATGTCGGCGCCGTGTCCGGTACGCTGCGGCTGTCGCTGCAGAATTACGCTGTCGCGGGCGACGTTCCGCTGGACGCCACGCTCGAAGAGAGCGTGCACACACACGCCATCGAGGGCTACCTGCTGCTGCGTGACTTTCCGCCCTTTGCCCGCGCGGCGGAAGCGGTGCGCTACCACCATGTCGAATGGAACTACCGCCGCGGCAGCGAGTTCAACAACGCGGCGGTGCCCTTGCTGAGCCACGTCCTGCACCTGGCCGACCGGGTTGCGGTCCTGCCGCGGCCGCGCGGCGACATCCTCGAGCAGAGCGCCGACATCCGGCGCAAGGTCGTGGATGACGCCGGCCGGCGCTACCATCCGCAGGTCGTCACCGCCTTCACGCATGCGTCGCGCTCGGAATCGTTCTGGCTGGACCTCGTCAGTCCGCACAAGGAAGAAATCATCCGCTCCGGCTTCGACGGGCAGA
>NZ_DASRXF010000006.1:0-75036 GCF_035654295.1 Noviherbaspirillum sp.
ATCCCAGGACACCGGCGTGAATTCGCCGTTCTTGTCGTACTTGCCGTTCGTCATGCGCAGCAGCGGCTTGGTGAGGCGGTCCTTGCCGTACATGATCTTCGACAGGAAGTAGCCCTTCACGCAGTTCAGGCCGCGGTTGACCTCTGCGTTGATGTCGCCGTGGGTGGCCACCACGCGGCCGTCCTTGACGCCCACGTTCACGCCGCAGCCCACGCCGCAGAAGCGGCAGGCCGCCTTGCTCCACTGGAGTTGCGTCTTCGAGGAGTCGGTGACGACGTTCGATGCAATGGACTGGATCGGAATGCCGACCGAGCTGGCCGCGGTGACGGCGGCAGATTGTTTGATGAAGTCGCGCCGTGTGAGCTTCATTGTGAGACCTCCTGGTCAAGGGCGGAAACCGGTTCCGTGTGTTGATATACGAGTACGACGTCGAGCACGCCCGGCAGGGCGCGCATGGCGTCCATGGTGTCGAGGGTGCGTTTTGTTCCTTCAGTCTCGAGCGTCACGATCAGCTTTCCGTGGGGGTCCTCCGCGTGGATCTCCGCGTAGGGGACCTCGGCGATGCATGACTTGATCGACTCGAGCTGAGCGGGCTGCGTGTAGACCACGACCCCGGCAATATGAATTTCCTGTTCCATCATCGCGTGCTCAATGGGTCGGCAAGGAGCCTGTCAGAAGCTGGATCATCCAGACCGCAAAGCCATATCCGCCGACCACCATCACCGAAAGAATCGGCGCAGCGACAACGGTCAGGCCGAGGAAGGCGCGCAGCTCTTCCTTTCTGCTTGCTTGTGCTTCCTGTTTCATGTTTTCTCCATTTGGTGCGGGCGAGCGAGGCCACACGCACCGGTCGTCACTGGTTCGTGCTGCGGAGTTCGCAAGCGGGAAATTAGGGATGACTAGGTAAAACGGCGTTTGGTCTTCTTAGTCATTGCTCTGACATGCACTTAAGCAAGCGCCGTTCCAGCTCGTTAAAAACAGGCAATTGGCTGGGTTGAGAGGGGTTTTGTCTTGACGGCCTGTGATTTCACGTGTGCTCGCGTATCGAATGGACAAGCTTTGACACCGGCAGCCAGACTGGCGGCCGGTGCGCAGGAATCTCATAAGCAGGAACGTTTCCCGGCAATGGGAAGAAGCCGATGAAGACGCCGATGAAGTACGCGGCGGCTTAGTGCTTGTGCTGGTGATGGATATCGGGGAAATGCGGGTGGCTATGGGTGATCGGTTCGTGGCGGTGCGGGTGGGTATGCGGCTCCTTGCCGTCCCAGGGAAAATCGTGCTGGTGCTGATGATGCTCGTCATGCGAGTGCGGGTGCGAGTGATGCATCACCTCATGCGTGTGTTCGTGGACGTGCCGCTCCGTCAAATGCAGCCAGATCCCCGCTCCCATCAGCGCGGCGGCAGCCCAGAACATGGTCCCCGGCGATTCGGCCAGCATGACCAGGGAAACGGCGGCGCCGACGAATGGCGCGACAGAGAAATAAGCGCCGGTTCTCGCCGTGCCGAGGTTGCGCAAGGCCAGCACGAAGAGAACCAGGCTGAGCCCGTAGCCGCAAAAGCCGATGAGCCCTGCCCCGGCTGCGGTGATCATGCCCGGCATCGGCAAGCCTAGCCCTGTGGCAATTGTCAGATTCGCCATTCCGGCGACCAGGCCTTTGATTCCGGCGATCTGCACCGCATCGCTGGCCGACACCTTGCGGGTCAGGTTGTTATCGATGGCCCAGCACAGGCAGGCGCCGACAATGGCAAGCGCGCCCCATGGCACGCCGAGTTCCGGGCGCTGCTCCCATGACAGGAGCAAGCCGCCGGCAACAATGAGCACCATGCCCAGGAAGATGCGCCGGTCGAAGTTTTCCTTGAACACGAACCACGCCAGCAGGGACGTCAGCACGCCTTCCATATTTAGCAACAAGGATGCGGACGACGCCGGCGTCAACGCCAGGCCTGACATGAGCAGCACGGGCCCGGCAATTCCGCCGAAAAGTATCGCCCCGGCCAGCCAGGGAGCGTCGCGGGCGGCAAGCCGCGTGCTTGCCTCGTGCGCATTGCCGGAGGCGATTGCCCTGAATGCGTACCACGCAAGCAGGCCGATGCCGCTGCCCAGGTAAAGCAGGCCGGCAAGGGTTACCGGCGCAACCTCGCCCAGCAGCGTTTTGGAAAATGGCGTGCTGGCGCCAAAGGTCACGGCCGCCAGCAATGCATAGACGACGCCTGCATGCATTCCTTGCCTCATTAAAAAAGCGCCCTGTTTACTTGCAAATTTTAGTACAGGGGCGTATCAGCGCCGGCAAGCAGGCGTGACTTGTCGTATGATCCTCGGCTTTTCTCGCTGTCTGCCGCCTTCGTTGCGGAGCTATCGTGTTTACAACTCTTGTCTCAACCTCCCCGGCCCGGGCCGGAAATGCCGGCGGCATCCTTGCCATTCTTCTCTGGAGCGCGACGGTCGGCCTCTTTCGGAGCATTGGTGAAGCGCTCGGTCCGGTTGGCGGACCGGCTTTGATCTTCACCGTCAGCGGCATCCTGGTCGTCGTGTTCGCCGGCATCCCCGACCTCCGGACCATGGACCGGCGCTACCTGCTGTTCAGCGGCCTGCTCTTCGTTGCCTACGAGATCAGCCTCGCGCTTTCCATCGGCTATGCGCACAATCGCGGCCAGGCGATGGAAGTCGGCATGATCAACTACCTGTGGCCCAGCCTGACCATGCTGTTCGCGGTACTGCTGCGCCAGCAATCCGCCTCCATCCTTCTGCTGGCGCCCGGCATCACGCTTGCCTTCCTGGGCATCGTCTGGGTCATGAAAGGCAACGATGCATTTTCCCTGGCCCGGCTCGCAAGCAATTTCGCGGACAATCCGCTTGCCTACGGGCTGGCGTTCCTGGCCGCCTTTCTGTGGGCGGCGTACTCCGTCGTCGCGCGCCGGTACGGCAAAGGCAAGAGCGCGGTCGGCCCCTTCCTGCTGGCCACGGCCGGCCTGCTCTGGGTGCGCTACTTCCAAGGCGAGCAGCCGCCGATGCACTTCAGCATGGCGACAGCGGTCGAGGTCATGGTACTGGGGACCTTCACCGCAACCGCCTACAGCGCCTGGAACTTCGGCATCCAGCGCGGCAACATCGGGTTGCTGGCCGCCCTTTCCTACTTCACCCCCGTCCTGTCCAGTTGCCTGGCGAGCGTCTGGCTCGGTGTCACGCCGCCGTGGACCTTCTGGGCAGGGGTGGCGATGGTGACAACGGGCTCGCTGATGTCGTGGGGGGCGACCCGGCTGCCGGGGCGCCGGTAATGCGCCATGCCGGCGGTCACTTCACGACCAGGCGTGCGTTCATCGTCCGGTGGAGTGTGCACAGATAGGAAAAATCGCCGGGCTTCTTCGCGGTCATCTTCCAGCTGCGGCCCGGCTTGATTTCGCCCGAGTCGAAATCCCTGGTGCTGTCCGTGGTCGCCGTGTGCGGATAGGGATCCTTGTTGTGCCAGATCACCGTGTCGCCAGCATTGACTTCGAGGACCGCCGGCGAAAACTGCATGCCTTCGATGACCACGGTGTGCACCGCAGCCTTCGGCGCCGTCGCCGCGCCCACGCTTGAAAGGGCAAGGGCAAGGGCAAGGGCGAGGGCGAGCATCAATCCGCGCGTTCGCGGCAGGCCTGTCCCTGGCGGGAGCGCATGGTTCATGGTCCGTGCTCCTTACTTCAACGATGCCTGGATATGCTTGGCGTGCTCAAGATGGGCCACGAATGCGGGCCGCACCTTGACCAGTGTGTCCTTGAGCTCGGCGTTCCTGGCGTTGGGGATCAGGGTCTTGTCGAGTGCGTCGATCACCGTCTGGTGGTAGGTCACTTCATTATCGACATAGGCCTTGTCGAATTGGGCGCCGTTCAGGTCTTTCAATTTGGCGAGGGTCGCATCGCCGCTTTCCTTCAGGCTCTTGCTGGTATCGCTGTCCTCCGGCGTGATCTTGAGCTTCTTGACGAGCGCGGTTGCCTGCTTGTTGACGCCCGTGTGATCCGTCACCATCTGCTTGGCGAACGCCTTCACTTCCTTGTTCTGGGATTTTTTCTGCGCCAGCTTGCCGGCGTCGATATCCACCGTATTGGCGGCCACGACGATGCCGGCGATCTGCGCATCGTTGGGCGCGGCGGACTGCGAAAAGGCCGGCGTGGTGCCGAGTGCAAACAAGCCGGCAATCAGCGCGGCTGTCAATTTTTTCATGACGAGACTCCTTCAGTTTTGAGTGCTACACATCGCCGGAGCGGCGGATAAGGAAGCGGTCCCTGCGTTTCCGGTGCCGCGTAACACATTAGATGAAAGGAGTTGGCGCCGCGTTCCGGCGCCTCATGATGCGCTCGTCGCGATTTGCGACGAGGCAAGCTTCAGGGGGGAGTGCTGTGCCCCGTTTTGCGCAGCCGCAGGCAATCCCTAGTCAGCTGCTTCGCCGAGGAAGAATTCAACCGCCTGGTCTGCAAGCTGGTCGATCGAGAGGCCTTTCCCGCGCTTGTACCACTGGGCGGTGTAGTTCACGGCGCCGAACATGAGCAGACGCACGACCTTGCTGTCGGACTTGATCAGCCCGGCCTGTTTGAGGTCCGCAAGCACCTGCTGCCAGCGCGCATCGTACTTGTCCTTGAGGGTGATGATCCGGGCCTGCAGGTCGGGGCTGAGCGAGCGCCATTCGTAGAGCAGCACCGGGATGAAATCGTGTCCTTCCGCAAGCACGGTCTCGAGATGCGAGCGCACCAGGGCGCGAAATTTTTCGCGCGGCGGAAGATCGCTGCCGACGATGCGCTCGGTGTCGTTCAGTCCGGCCACCAGGCCCTCTTCCATGACGGCGGCAAGAATGTCCTGCTTGGTCTTGAAGTGATAGAACGGGCTGCCGGAGCGCATGCCCACGGCGCCGGCAATGTCGCGCACCGTGGTGCCCTCGAATCCTTTTTCGCGGAACAGCCGCGCGGAGACGCGGACGAGGTCGGCACGGCGGTTGCGGTCTTCTTCCGTGACCGTGACGAGGGGGCGCTTTCTCGGTGCGCGCTTGGCGGGAGCGGGGCTGGTCTTTTTTTGCATGAGGGTCACCTGGGGCCGCAAATTATAACGGGGAAGGCGTGCGCGGCGTACCTTTGTTTCCCTGGCCAATCGCGGAAAAGTCGCCGTGGCGTCCCGCGCCATCCGCGAAACGCTGCGCCCCGGCAAGCGACTCGGCGGCGATCACCGCTTGGCTGCGCGCAAACTCGGTGCGCAACGCCTCTCCCTCTGCCATGTTGCGGCATGCGAACACGTTGCTGCGGTCGGCCCGAAGGCAAGCCTGCGGATAGCGAGCGATATCCGCCGCCAGCGCCTCGGCCGCTTCCCGCGCCTGCCCATCCGGCACCACGCGGTTTGCGAGGCCGATGGCGAGAGCTTCGCGGGCGTCGACCGGACGGCCGGTGAGGATCAGGTCGAGTGCCCGGCTTTGGCCGATCAGCTGCGGCAAGCGAACCGTGCCGCCGTCGATGAGCGGAACGCCCCATCTCCTGCAAAATACGCCGAAGACCGCGCCTTCTTCCGCCACCCGCAAATCGCACCACAATGCCAGTTCAAGGCCGCCTGCCACCGCATAGCCGGATACCGCGGCAATCACCGGCTTGGACAGGCACATGCGGGTCGGCCCCATCGGGCCGTCTCCCTCCGGTTTCAGCCGGTTCCGGCGCTGCGGGTCCGCCATCGCCTTGAGGTCGGCGCCGGCGCAAAAATTCCCGCCGCTGCCATACAGCACGGCCACTGCGCTTTCAGGGTCCTTGTCGAATTCCCGGAACGCGTCGGCGAGCGCCTGAGCCGTTGTCCTGTCGACGGCGTTCCGGGACTCGGGGCGGTCGATGATGACGGTCGTGACGGCGCCCTTCTTTTCCACGCGCACGGCATTCATACGTGTTCCTCCGGATGGCGCAAAGGCAAGTCGTCCGGCACCTCGATGTTCATGCGCAGCAGGCCCGCTGCAAGGGACTTGCCGAGGTTATCGCTGCGTAACGAGCGCGCGGCGCCGCCGTCTAGCGCCTGGTGAAGAACGAATTTCAGTGCCAGCAGATTATCGAGCGCGAAACATTCGACCTTGCCGTGCGCGATGCCGGCGAAATGCGCCGCCACGCGTTCGGCGCTCACTTCGCGCTTCAGCACGGCGTAGGTTGTTTCGTCGTAAGCGAACAGGCTGAGGTCGGCCTTGTCGCCCTTGTCTCCCCCACGGGCGTGGGCAATGCGCACCAGTTGAACCTGCATCTATACCTCCATCACATCGACGGCAACGCGTTCTTCGATGAGCCCGCGCTCGGCCAGCGCCGGCCAGATTCCGAGGAGTTCGGATGCCGGCTGCATGGCGTAGCGGCCGCCCACGAACGGCGGGCCAGAGAGTGCGAGCCATGGGAACAGCCGCCCGAAGCCATCGGCCACCCGTTTGTCCTGCGCGCGGATCGCCATGCGCAGATAGATTTCATTCAGCGCGTCGCGCTGGGAAGGATCGGCGAGCCGGCCGAGGATCGAGTCGTAACCCAGGTACTCCACGCGCATTTCATCGTATTGCATGCCCTGCTCCTGCAAGAGGCCGGTGACGATCGCCGCCGTGCGCTCTGCCTTTTGATAGGCTTGCGGCCAGCTGTAGCCGAAGGTAGCCTGCCCCATCCAGCCATCTTGGTAGCCGCCGACGATTTTCAGTTCCGCCGGGCGCGGCCGCCCTGTTGCACCGCTGACCCTCACCCGGTCATCCCCGAGGTCATCAAGACGGATGGTTCCCATGTCGAGCACGACGTCGGGCGAATAGTAGCGGCGCGGGTCTTGTACCTCATACAGCAATTGCTGACGTACCGTGTCGAAAGAGATGCGCCCGCCGGTGCCCGGGGCCTTGGTGATGGTTGCCGTTCCGCTTTCATCGACTTCGGCGATCGGGTAGCCGATATGGCCGAGGTCGGGAATGTTTTTCCAGTCGAGACCGCCGAAATTTCCGCCGCTGCCTTGCCCCGAACACTCCAGCAGATGCCCGACAGCCAGGCCTTGCGCAAGCCTGTTCCACTCTTCAGGGGAGTGCGCCTCCAGTGTCCATCCGAATTCATGCACCAGTGGCGCGAGGAAAAGCGCCGCATCGGCGACCCGCCCGGCCAGCACGATGTCGGCGCCCTGCTCCAGCGCGCGCACCAGCGGCGCCGCGCCAAGGTAGGCATTGGCGAACACCATGCGTTCGCGCACGGCTTCGAGCGGCTGACCGGTGTCGAGGTGCGCGAGGGCTTGTCCGGCTTGCTGCAGGTCGTCGAGCCTGTCGAGCACGTCGTCGCCTGTGACGACGGCGATCTTCGCATGCCATCCTTTCTTCCGGAAAACCTCGGCCAGCGCATCGCGCGCACCGTGCGGATTCAGGCCGCCGGCATTGAGCAGGAAGCGAACGCCCTTGCCGCCGTTGGCCTTGCGCGACAAAGGCCAGAGTTGCGCCAGCATGGGCACGAGATCCTTCGTGTAACCCGATGCCGGATCGCGCGCGCGGTCCTTCTGCAGGATGGCCAGCGTCAGCTCGGCCAGGTGGTCGGAGGCGATGTATTGAACGTCGCCGCGCTCGATGCTTGCGGCGACAGGCCACCATGCGTCGCCGTAAAAGCCCAGGCCTGCGCCGATGCGTACGGTCTTCATTGGTCACCAAAACGGGGTTTGCGTTTCTCCAGGAAGGCCTGGATGCCTTCCGCGAAGTCCGGGCTTTCCGCAGCCTGGGCGAAGTGCTCGATCTCGTCGTCCAGTTGCTGCGCCAGCGAGGTTGTCTCGGACTGGAGAACGAGGCGCTTCATGCGCCGGTAGCTGCCTGCGGGGCCGTCCAGGAGGCGCCGGACCAGCGCGTCCGTGGCCTCGCGCAAGTCATGGTCAGGCACGACCTGGTTCACGAGACTGTTCGCCATCGCCGTATCGGCGTCGATATTGTCGGAAAGGATCATCCACTCCAGCGCCTTGCGCGGGCCGACGATGCGCGGCAGGAACCAGGAATTGCCGGCGTCGGGGCTGGCCGCGATGCGGGCGTAGGCGAGGTTGAAGGTGGTGCTGCGGGCCGCGACCACGTAATCGGCGGCACAGACCAGCCCCAGGCTGCCGCCCGCAACCGCGCCGTGCACGGATGCGACTACGATTGCCGGCAGCTTGTGCAATCTCAAGATCGCCGGATTGAGTTCGCGTCCGATTTCGCGCAGGAGTGAGGGTGTATTTTCCGTGTCGCGTCCAAGCATGCGCAGGTCGCCGCCGACGCCGAATGCCGGTCCTTCCGCCCGCAGAAGGACGACGCGTACGTCACCGCTCGCCGCAATCCGCTCGGTCACCTGATTGAGCTCGGCGATCTCGATCCTGCCCATTGCGTTGAGGGTTGCCGGGTTGTCGAATACCACGGTCGCCAATCCGCCGTCGATGGTCAGATGTGTGCTCATCTGTCTGCCCTGGAGTTAGAGGTCAGAATGAATCCTAGTCCTGCAAATCATAAAAAGCAATTGCTTGGTTGCTTAACAAAATCAATCTTGCTACACTGCCTTCAAATCATCGCTGCCGCCTTGCCGGCGGCGGGACAAATAATATCCACGTCGCACACTGCGCGGAGGAGACATGCAGGTACTGCAGATCGCGTTGAGCGGGATCGCACAGGGTTGTATTTACGGCCTGATCGCGCTCGGTTTCGTCCTGATCTACAAGGCAACGGAAACCGTCAACTTCGCCCAGGGCGAACTGATGATGGTGGGTGCCTTCATCGGCCTCTCGGGCGCAACCGTGCTCGGCCTGCCCTTCTGGGTCTCGATTGCCGCGACCATGCTCGCGATGTTCCTGTTCGGCATGGTTCTCGAGCGCAGCCTGCTGCGCCCGCTGCTCGGCCAGCCGGCCTTCACCGTCGCCATGGTCACGATCGGATTCGCTTACCTCGCGCGCGGCCTCGTGACCATGATTCCCGCTTGGGGCACGGAAACCCATACCCTCCCCGTTCCCTACAAGGATGAACTCCTGCGCTTCGGCACGCCGGACGCCACGGGCCAGCAGCTCGTGGTGAGCATGGAGCACATCGCCATCATTGTCGCGACTGCCGGGCTGTGCGCGATCCTGTACCTGTTCTTCCGCTTTACCCGCCTGGGCATTGCGATGCAGGCCGCCTCCCAGAACCAGCTTGCCGCGTTCTACATGGGCATCCCGGTGCGCCGGCTGAATGCGCTCGTGTGGGGCATCAGCGCCGGCATGGCCGCCTGCGCCGGCATCCTGCTCGCACCGATCACCTTTATCCACGCGAACATGGGCTTCATCGGCATGAAGGCTTTCCCGGCCGCCGTCGTCGGCGGCTTCGGCAGCATTCCCGGCGCCATCGCGGGCGGACTGGTCATCGGCCTGGTGGAATCGTTTTCGGGGTTTTATCTGCCGGAAGGTTTCAAGGACGTGGCGGCCTACGTCGTCGTCCTGCTGATGCTCGCCATCAAGCCGAACGGATTGTTCGGGGACAAACTGCGCAAGCGAGTATAAGGGGGCGCCGCAACGATGCGTTTCATATTCAAGACAGACTACGACCAGGATATCCGCCTGATCAAACATCGCGGCGCCGCCTTCTGGTATGCGGTGCTCGGCATCCTGCTGCTGGCCGCACCCGCGCTGTTGTCGGAATACTTCCTCTCGCAGCTGGTCTTCATCCTGATTTATTCGATCGTCGGCCTGGGCCTGATGCTGCTGGCCGGCTTCACGGGCCAGGTATCCATCGGCCATGCCGCCTTCCTCGCGGTCGGCGCCTACACCGAGGCTTACCTGCAGAGCAAGGGGTGGCCGTTCGCGGCTTCGCTTGCGGCGGCAGCCATCCTGTCGGCGGCGACAGGCGTTCTCGTCGGGCTGCCGGCGCTGCGCACCAAGGGCATGTATCTTGCCATCGCGACGCTCGCCTTCGGCTTCATCATCGAGGAGGTCGTGGTGCGTGCCGAGGGCATCACGGGCGGCAACTCGGGCAAGCAGGTGGGCCGGATCGAGGTCGCCGGCGTACTGATCGACAGCGAAGCACGCTTCTACTACCTGACACTGATCTTGACCGTCGGCGTGACCCTGCTGGTGCTGAACCTGATGCGCAGCCCGACCGGGCGGGCCTTCGTGGCCGTGCGCGACTCCGAAATTTCGGCGCAGAGCATGGGCATCCATCTCGCCCGCTACAAGACCATCGCCTTTGCGCTCAGCGCCGCCATCGCCGGTATCGGGGGCGCGATCTATGCGCACAAGCTGCGCTTCCTCTCACCCGAGCAATTCACTTTCCTGCAATCGATCGAGCTGCTGATGATGGTCGTGATCGGCGGACTCGGCTTCGTGCACGGCGCATTCTTCGGCGCGGCGTTCTGGGTGGTCACGCAGCAGCTGATCGTGCTGGCCAAGGATTACCTCCCCGAGTCCATCGCCCAGCAGTCGGGACTGCAGCCCACCGTGTTCGGCGTGATCCTGATCGCCTTCGTGCTGTTCGAGCCGATGGGCCTGTACGGCCGCTGGCTCAAGGTGCGCACCTACCTGGAGCTGTTCCCCTTCTACCGGCGCGGCATGTTCAAGAGGCAGAAATCGTATATGAAATCGGAGCGGCTGAAATGACGGCGCCCCTGCTGCAGGCGGACAAGCTCACCGTGCGCTTCGGCGGGCTGACGGCGGTCAACAACGTCAGCTTTTCGGTGCAGGAAGGCGAGATCTTCACCCTGATCGGCCCCAACGGCGCCGGCAAGACGACCACCTTCAATCTCATCAGCGGGCTGTACCGGCCGACCAGCGGCAGTATCGTCTTTCGCGGCGAAACCATCTCCGCGATGCCCCCGCATCGCATCGCCGGCAAAGGCATCGCCCGCACTTTCCAGAACATCGAGCTGTTCGAACATGCGACGGTGCTGCAGAACCTGCTGATCGGGCGGCATACCCAGCGCAGCACCTCCTTGTGGCAGGAACTCCTGTTCACGCCGGCCACGCGCCGCGCCGAACTCGCCTTCCGCGCAGAGGTGGAAAAGGTGGTCGATTTCCTGGACCTGCAGCATTACCGCGACAGCCTGGTCGCCGCCCTGCCCTACGGCGTGCGCAAGGTCGTCGAGCTGGGGCGCGCCCTGTGCATGCAGCCCAAACTGTTGCTGCTGGACGAACCCTCCTCCGGGCTCAACGCAGAGGAAACCGACGACATGGCATTCTGGATCGAAGACATCCGGACCGACCTTGGCATCACGGTCATCATGGTCGAGCACGACATGTCGCTCGTCAACCGTGTCTCGGACCGGGTGCTGGCGCTGAACTACGGCGAAGTCCTGGCGACCGGAAAATCCTCCGAGGTGCAGTCCGACCCGGCAGTCATCGAAGCCTACCTCGGCGGGGTGGCGGCATGAGCGACACCATCCTCCAGCTCAACAATATCGAGAGCAGCTACGGGCCGGTGAAGGCCATTCGCGGCGTGAGCCTGGGTGTCAAGCGCGGAAGCATTTCGGCGGTCCTCGGGTCCAACGGCGCGGGCAAGTCCACCATCCTGAAGACCATCTCCGGCATCATCGATCCGCAGAAGGGCTCGATTGCCTTCGAAGGCGAGCCCATCCAGAAAAAGGACCCGGCGGAGATCGTGCGGCGCGGCATCGTGCACGTTCCCGAAGGGCGCGAAGTGTTTCCCCTGCTCTCGGTCCACGACAACCTGCTGATGGGCAGCTATACCCGTAGCGACCGCGACGCCGTTGCCCGGGACATGGAAGCCGTGTTTGCCTACTTTCCCATCCTCAGGGAACGGGCGCGGCAGGAAGCCAGCCTGCTGTCCGGCGGGCAGCAGCAGATGCTGGCCATCGCGCGCGGTTTGATGGCCCAGCCCAAGCTGATGCTGCTGGATGAACCGAGCCTCGGCCTTTCGCCCAAGCTGACGAGGGAAATCTTCGAAATCATCCGCCGCATCAATGGCGAGCGCGGCACCACCATTCTCATCGTCGAGCAGAATGCGCAGGTGGCATTGCATTACGCAGACTACGGCTACGTCCTCGAACTGGGACGCGTCGTCATGGAAGACCATTGTGCGGTGCTGCGCGAGAAGGATGACATCAAGGAGTTCTACCTCGGCGTCAAGGATGCCGGAGTGCGTGGACAGCGCCGCTGGAAGCGCAAGAAAAACTGGCGTTAGGACTGTACACATGCGACACGACACCGCATCGACCGCACTGCTCGTCCCCGGGGAAACGATTCCGGAAATGTTCTGGAACGCCGTGCAGAAACGGCCCCGGCATGTCTGCCTGCGGCAGAAGGAATTCGGCATCTGGCAGAGCATGACCTGCGAGGCCTTGGCACAGGTCGTCCGCGAGATCGGGCAAGGCTTGATCTCGCTCGGCTTCTCGGTCGGCGAACGCGCCTCCATCCTCGCCAATACCACGCGCGAGTGGCTTTACGCGGACCTCGCCATCCTGTGCGCGGGCGGCGTTTCCAATGGCATCTATCCGACCGACGCCGCGGCGCAGGTGGAATACCTGATGCAGGATTCCGGCTCCGTCTTCCTGTTCGTCGAGGACGAAGAGCAGCTCGACAAGGCACTGGAAGTGCGCGACAAGCTGCCGCACCTGCGCAAGATCATCGTGTTCGACATGGAAGGCTTGCGTGACCTGCGTGACGACGATGTGATCAGCCTCGACACCTTGCGCGCGCTGGGGCGGGCGTACGAAACGATGAACAGCGCGCACGCAGGGCAATGGCTGGAGCGCATCCATTCACGCAAGGCGTCCGACCTCGCGATCCTCATCTATACATCCGGCACGACCGGCAAGCCCAAGGGGGCGATGCTTTCGCACCGCAACGTCATGACTTCGGTGCGCGGGTTCGGATCAGTGATTCCGCAGGACGAGAAGGACGAGCGCATGTGCTTCCTGCCGCTCTGCCACGTCGCCGAGCGCCTGGCCGGCGCCTATTACTCCCTCTACACCGGCTCCTGCCTGAACTTCGTCGAGAACCCGGAAACGATTCCGGAAAACGTGCGGGAAATCGCGCCGACCGTGTTCCTCGCGGTGCCGCGCATCTGGGAAAAATTCTATTCCGGCGTCATGATCGCGCTGTCCGAGGCGACGCGCTTCGAGCAGTTCGCCTACCGCGTCGCGATCGGGATCGGGCAAAAGGCTGCGGCCTGCATGGAGAGCGGCAAGCCTGTGCCCGCCGGGCTTGCGCTCCGCTTCCGGCTGGCGCGGCTGCTGGTGCTCGACAACGTGCGCAAGATGATCGGCATCCACCGCTGCCGGCATATCACCACGGGCGCGGCGCCGATTTCCCCGGAACTTGTCCGCTGGTACCTCGCGCTCGGCATACCGATGATCGAGGTCTGGGGGATGACGGAATCGGCCGGGGGCGGCACGGCAAATCCCGTCTCGCGCATCAAGCCCGGCATGATCGGTATTCCCGCGCCATTCAACGAGGTGCGTGTCGACCCGACGACCAGCGAAATTCTGGTGCGCGGCGACAACGTCTTCATGGGCTACCTGAACCAGCCCGAAAAGACGGCGGAAACCATCGATGCGGACGGCTGGCTGCGCACGGGCGACGTGGGCTCGGTCGACGCCGACGGCTACCTGAAGATCACCGACCGCATGAAGGACATCATCATTACCGCCGGCGGCAAGAACATCACGCCGTCGGAGCTGGAGAACGAACTCAAGTTCTCGCCCTACATCACCGACGCCGTGGTCATCGGCGACAAGCGGCCCTACCTCGTCTGCCTGATCATGATCGACCAGGACAACGTGGAGAAATACGCGCAGGACCACGACATCCCCTTCTCCAACTACGCCAGCCTGTGCCGTGCGCCGGACATCCAGGCGCTGATTGCCGGGGAACTGCAGAAGGTCAACCAGAAATTCGCGCGCGTCGAGCAGATCAAGAAGTTCCGTCTGATCGAGCAGAAGCTGACCGCCGAGGACGAAGAGCTGACGCCGACGATGAAACTCAAGCGCAACTTCGTCAACAAGAAGTACGCCGAGCTGATTGAAAGCATGTACCGGGAAAATTGACGCAACATCCGTCACCTTGAAAGGAGGCATCATGAAAACAACAAGCCGTATCCTTGCACCGTTTGCCGCAGCAGGCCTGCTCTGCGCGGGTCCCGCTGCACTCGCCCAGACACAGGGTGTGACGAAGAATGAAATCGTCGTCGGCACCATCCAGGACTTGTCGGGCCCGATTGCCGGCTTCGGCAAGCAGGCCCGCAACGGCATCCAGATGCGGATCGAGGAAATCAACGAAGCCGGCGGCATCCACGGCCGCAAGCTGCGCCTGGTGGTCGAGGACAGCGGCTACGATCCGAAGAAGGGGCTGCTCGCGACGCAGAAGATGGTGCAGCAGGACAAGATATTCGCCATGCTCGGCACCATCGGCACCGGCGTTGTGATGGCCTCGCTGCCCACGCTGATGGAAAAGAACGTGCCCAACCTGTTCCCGCTGACGGCGGCGCGCGAAGTGTACGAACCGGTGCACAAGCTCAAGTTTGCATTTGCCGCGCCCTACCACGAGCAGGCGCACAGCGCGGTGAAGTTCATGCAGAAAGAGCGCGGCGCGAAGAAGTTTTGCGTCATCTACCAGGATGACGACTTCGGCCTTGAAGTGCTGCGCGGCGCCGAAGCCGGCCTGAAGGAAATCGGCATGAGCTTTGCCGAGAAGACCAGCTACAAGCGCGGCGCCACCGATTTTTCCTCCCAGGTGGCCAAGATGCGGGGCGCGGGCTGCGATACGGTCGTCATGGGCACCGTGATCCGTGAAACGATCGGCACCATCGCCGAAGCGCGCAAGACCGGCTGGAGCCCCAACTTCATCGGCACCAGTGCCTCGTACACGGAGCTGATCCACAAGCTGGGCGGGAAGGCGATGGATGGGTTCTATTCCGCCTATCAGGTCGGCGTGCCCTACCTCGATGATGCATCGAAGAACCTGCGCGACTGGGGCGGCAAGTACAAAGCCAAGTTCAACGACGACCCGAGCGTGTTTTCCGCATACGGCTATTCGATGGTGAATCTGTTTGCTGCCGCGGCCGAGAAGGCAGGGCCGAACCTGACGGTGGACAGCTTCATCGATGCCCTCGAAAAGACGACCTACAGCCGCGACATTTTCGGCAGCCCGGAATACAAGTTCAGCAAGACGAACCACCTGGGCAATTCCAAGTCGCGCATCGGACAGATCCAGGGTGGGAAGTGGATTGCGGTGACTGATTACCTCGATTATTGACGAGTAGCCAACCGTCATTTGCGGCCCGCCTTGTGCGGGCTGTTTTTTTGGGGAGCGGGTATATATGCTCGAAGGCGCGCAGGTGGGCCGGTCAATCACAAGAATTCACGCGTCATTCCCGCCTCCGCGGGAATGACGGGGAAAGGGAGTTTGAGACGTTGATCGGAAGGTGCCCGCAGATAAATTTCGTCTCTGCTAGTAATCCAGCTGCCGCGCCGCCAGATCCTTCATCACTTCCTCCGCCCCGCCCCCAATCATGTTGACTTTCACGTCGCGATAAATGCGCTCCACGCGCGTGCCGCGCATGTAGCCCATCCCGCCCAGCGTCTGCACCGCCGCGTCCGCACAGAACTGCGTGGTCTGCGTCGCATGGTTCTTCAGCATGCACAGCATGGCGACCAGCTCCGGCCCCTGCTGCCCCCGATCGCCGAGCCGCCACGCGACATCTTCGAGGAAGGCGCGCGTGGACTGGATGCGCATGCCCATGTCCACCAGCTTATGGCGAACCACCTGGTGGTCGACCAGGCGCTGCCCGAAGGTGTGGCGGTCGCGTGCCCAGGAAAGCGCATCCTCGTAGCACACTTTGGCGAAACCGTAGGCGCTGGAAGCAAGCGTGAAGCGCTCGAGATTGAAATTCCGCATGATCAGCTGGAAGCCCTTACCCTCTTCCCCGATCAGGTTGGAGGCCGGGACGCGGCAGCCGTCGAAGCGCAGGTGCGCGGTGTCCGATGCCCACCAGCCCATTTTCTGCAAGGGAGTGCGGCTGAATCCGGGCGTGTCGCGCTCGACCAGGATCAGGGACAGTCCGCCGGCGCCGCGCACCTCGGGGTTGGTGCGCACCGCCACTGTAAAGTAATCGGCACGGATGCCCGAGGTGATGAAGATCTTTTCGCCGTCGATGAGGTAATCGTCGCCGTCGCGCCGGGCAATCGTCTTGAGTGCGGCAACGTCGGAACCGCCACCGGGTTCGGTGATGGCGAGCGCGGAGATGCGCCTGCCGGCGATGATATCGGGCAGCACCCGTTCCTTGAGGGCGGCACTCCCTGCATGCATGATGGGCGGCGCGCCGATGCTGTGCGACATGAGCGAGGCGGCTACTCCGCCGCTGCCCGCGCGCGCCAGTTCTTCCGATGCGATCAGGTGGTGGAATGCGTCCACGTCCGGCGTGCCGCCATACTCGGCTGGAAAGCCCAGTCCGAGCAGGCCGAGCGCACCGGCTTTTTCGTAGAGCGTGCGCGGGAAGCTCTCCGCTTCCTCCCATTCGTTGGCGTAGGGAGCGATTTCCTGCTCGGTGAAGCGGCGTACCGCCTGCCGGAAGTCCTCGTGGCCCGGGGTGTAATAGACGGGATTCGGCCGTGACATCATGATGCGATCTCGGCCAGGATTTTCCCCGGCGCCACCTGCTCGCCGCCGGCGACGTGCAATACCTTGATCACGCCGTCGCAAGGCGCGGCGACACTGTGCTCCATCTTCATTGCCTCCAGTACCAGGATAGGCTGGCCGGCGCTGACTTTCTCGCCCGGGCGCACATGCATGACGGTCACCTTTCCGTTCATCGGCGCGCGCAGGAGACCGTCGGAACTATCGTTGCGCCCGAATTTCGCCGGCCGCCAGCCCGCGTCTTCCGCAACATGATTGCGGCCGGCATGGCGGAAATGGATCTTGCCGTCCTGCAGCGCATGGGCGACCGGGACGGAGGCACCGTCGATGTTCAGCTGCAGCAGACCCGGCGCGTGCGCGGCGATCGCAACCGATGCCTGGAACCCCTCGCCGCGCAGCAGCCATGCGTTCGGCCCGTTCGCCTGCGCTTCGCAGCGGTGCCGCGTCCCGTCGAGTTCGAGATCGATGCCGGCCGGCATGGCCCCCGTGCTGTTCCAGCCCGCAAGTTGCGCCGGGAATCGCCGTTCGGCGGATGCCTGACGGCTGGCGAGCACCAATGCGGCCGCTGCCACGGTGGCCGTCGAATCGCTGCGGGACTGACGCTTTTCCAACGGAAAGCAGGCATCGATGAAGCCGGTCGTGGCACGACCCTCGGCGAAGTCGGGATGGGCCAGGCAATCGGCAAGGAAATCCTGGTTGGTGGGCAGGCCGAGCAGGACGCATTCGCCCAATTGCTGCAGCAGCCTTTGCCGCGCCTCTTCGCGGTTCGTACCGTGCGCGATGAGCTTGGCGACCATGGAATCGTAATACGCCGGCACCACCGCGCCGTCGCGCAAGGCGTGGTCGACACGCTGCTGGCTTGGTGCGCACCAGAGGGCGATTTTTCCCGCCTGCGGAAGAAAGTCCCGGGCCGGATCTTCCGCGCACAGGCGCACTTCGATCGCGTGCCCGCCCGTCGCCAGCCGGGCGTCGATCTCGGCCTGCGTCAGTGGCAACAGCTCGCCCGCGGCGACGCGCAACTGCCATTCGACGAGGTCGAGGCCGGTAATCGCTTCCGTGACGGGATGTTCGACCTGGAGCCGGGTATTCATTTCCATGAACCAGAAGCCGCCGGTGGCATCCAGCAGAAATTCCACCGTGCCGGCGCCGGCGTAGCCGCATGCACGCGCCGCTTCCACCGCGGCCGCGCCAAGCCGCGCGCGCAAGGGCGGCGTGACGGCCGGCGACGGCGACTCTTCGATGATCTTCTGGTGGCGGCGCTGCACCGAGCAGTCGCGCTCGCCAAGGTGGATGACATTGCCCTGCGTATCCGCAAAGACCTGCACCTCGACGTGGCGCGGCGAGATCAGCGCGCGCTCCAGGATCAGCTCTCCGCTGCCAAACGCCTGCAGTGCCTCGGAACGGGCACGCGCGAGTTGGGACGGCAAGTCCTTTTCTTCCATGACGAGCCGCATCCCGCGCCCGCCACCGCCCGCCGCCGCCTTGATCATCAGCGGCAAGCCGATGCGCCGGGCTTCCCGCAGCAATGCCTCTTCGGACTGCTCCGTTCCCTGGTATCCGGGCAGCAGCGGCACACCGCGCTCCAGCAGCAAGCGTTTTGCACCCGCCTTGTTGCCCATCGCGCGCATCGCCGAAGGCGGCGGGCCGACCCATGTGAGGCCGGCATCGAGCACCGCCTGCGCAAAGTCGGCATTCTCGGCAAGAAAACCATAGCCCGGGTGCACCGCGTCGGCGCCGAGGCGGCGCGCGGCATCCAGGATCGCCGCTGTGTTCAGATACGATTCGCGTGCCGGGCCGGCGCCGATGCACATGGCGCTGTCGGCGAATTCCGCATGGACGCCACTGCGGTCGGGCTCGGAGTAGACCGCGGCAGTGCGCAAGCCCATACGGCGCGCGGAGCGCATGATGCGGACGGCGATTTCGCCACGGTTTGCGATGAGGAGTGTGTGCATAGTAGTTACGCCGGTTGTTCAACCCAGGCCGGGCTGCGTTTTTCGCCGAATGCGCGTACACCCTCGGCCGCTTCACCGCCTCGCAGGGCGTGCGCAAACTCTCCCGCTGCAAAGTCGAGCGTTTGATCGAGATCCACGGCGCGCGCAACAATCGCCTTCGTGGAGCGCAGGGCGCCGGGTGCGCAGCGCAGCACCGCACGCAGTGTCTTGCCCAGCGCTTCGGCAAGGGCGTCCGGCCCCTCGTGGATCTCATCGACCAGCCCCGCCGCGCGCGCCTCCTGCGCGCCGATACGGGAAGCCGTCAGGGCGAGGCGGCGGGTTGCGGCCTGTCCGATCCGCAGGGCGACGAAGGGCGCGATCTGCGCGGGCGGAAGGCCGAGGCTGGTCTCCGGCATCGCGAACTGCGCCGATGTCTCGGCCAGACAGATATCGCTGATCGCGGCAAGGCCGAAACCCCCGCCCATTGCAGCGCCCTCCACCACGGCAACGACTACCTGCGGCAGTGCATGCCAGGCTTGCAGCATCCGGCCGAATTCACGGTTGGCGGTTGCAATCGGATCGACGGCTCCTTCCCGCGGCATGCGCATGAGCCGTTGGAAATCCGCCAGGTTGCCGCCTGCGCAAAAGTTGCCGCCGGCGCCACGCAATACGACGCATCGCAGGTGCGCATCCGCGGCACATTCCGCTGCCACCGCCTGCAGTTCGGCCACCATTTCCGCCGACAGCGCATTGCGGGACTGCGGCTGGTTCAGCGTCACGTGGAGTGCGGCCCCCGCGCGCCGGAGTTCGAGCGTGGCTGCCATCGTGTTCACCTTGCCTGTTTGCCGGGGTGGATGCCCATGGTCTTGGCGATGATGCCGAGCATGACCTCGTCCGCGCCGCCTCCGATGGAGCCGAGCCTGCCGTCGCGGAAGGTGCGCGACACCAGGTTTTCCCAGGTGTAGCCCATGCCGCCCCAGAATTGCAGGCACGCGTCCGGCACGATCCGGAGCAGGCGCCCTGCCTTGAGCTTGGCCATCGATGCCAGCTCGGTGACGTCCTGCCCGCCGACGTAGAGTTCGCAGGCGCGGTAGGTCAAGGCGCGCAGCGACTCGACTTCGGTCTTGAGTTCGGCCAGCCGGAAGTAGACGTACTGGTTGTCCAGCAGGCGTCCGCCGAACATCTGGCGTTCGCGAGCCCATTCCACGGTCCAGTCTATGCAATTGGTCAGGCTCTGCAGCGCGTTGGCCGCGCACCAGAGGCGTTCTTCCTGGAACTGCATCATCTGGTAGGTGAAGCCCATGCCCTCTTCGCCGATCGCATGATGCTGCGGGACGCGGACATCATCGAAGTAGATCAGGCCGGTATCGGAGGAATTCATGCCGATCTTGCGAATCTTTTTGGCGATGCTCACGCCCTTGGTTTTCATCGGCACGATAATGAGCGTCTTGTTCCGGTGCGGCGCGCCTTCGGAGGTATTGGCCAGCAGGCAGATCCAGTCCGCCTGCAGGCTGTTGGTGATCCACATCTTGCTGCCGTTGATCACGTAATCGCCGCCATCCTTGCGCGCGGTCGTCCTGATTGCCGCGACATCGGAACCGCCCGATGCCTCCGATACGCCGATGCAGCCGACCGTCTCGCCGGCGATGGCAGGAGCGAGGAATTCGCGGCGCAGCGCGTCCGAACCGAAGCGCGCCAGCGCGGGGGTGCACATGTCGGTCTGCACGCCGATGGCCATCGGGATGCCGCCGCAGTGGATATGGCCCAGCGCCTCGGCCATCACGACCGAGTAGGAATAGTCGAGGCCGAGTCCGCCGTACTCCGCCGGCTTGCACAGGCCGAGGAAGCCCAGTTCGCCCATTTTTCTGAATACCTGGTGCGCCGGGAAAATGCCGGCCTCTTCCCATTCGTCGACATGCGGATTGATCTCGGTATCAATGAAACGCTTGAGGCTGCGCTGCAGCTCCTGGTGCTCCTGGGTGAATTGCATGATGTCTCCTCTTATCGTTAAGGTCTTGCAACGCTGAACTGCACGGGGCGAACCTGCCGGCGGTTCGCCTCCTCGCACACGGACAGGCACATCCCCACCACCTTGCGCGTATCGCGCGGATCGATCACGCCGTCGTCCAGCAGCAGCGCGGAGGTGTAGAACGCGCTGGTCTGCCGCTCGAAGGTGGCAATGATCTGTTGCTTGAGCCCGGCGATCATCCCGGCGTCCACCGGCTGGCCTTTGCGCGCGGCGCCGGCTTCCATCACCATCGCCATCGTGTCCGCCGCCTGCTCCGCGCCCATCACCGCTGTGCGCGCATTCGGCCAGCTGAAGGCGAAATCGGGCTCGTAACCGCGGCCGCACATGCCGTAGTTCCCCGCGCCGAAACTGGCGGCGCACATGACGGTAATGCGCGGCACATTCGCGCTCGATACCGCCTGGATCATCTTCGAGCCATGCTTGATCATCCCGGCCTGCTCGGATTCCCTGCCGACGATGAAACCGGTGGTGTTCTGCAGGAACAGCAAGGGCGTGCCGGACTGGCAGCAGGCTTGCATGAAGTGGGTTGCCTTGGTCGCGCCGGCGGGATCGATGGGGCCGTTGTTGGTCACGATGCCGACCCGCTGGCCGTACACCGACGCATGGCCGGTCACGGTGGCCGGGCCGTAGCCGGCCTTGAATTCGAGGAAGTCGGAGCCGTCGGCGATGCGCGCGATGACTTCCCGCATGTCCACCGGTTTCTTCGGGTCGGCGGGCATGATGCCGAGCAGTTCCTCGGCGTCGTAGCGCGGTTCCTCGAACGGTGGCGGTGCGTAGGGCAACTGCCTGTTCCAGTCGAGGGCGGCGACGATGTCGCGGGCAATACGCAATGCATCCGCATCATCCTCGGCCACGTATTCCGCCAGGCCGGATGTGGTGGCGTGCATGTCCGCGCCGCCAAGCTCTTCCTCGGTCGCGATCTCCCCGGTAGCCGCTTTCAGGAGCGGCGGGCCGGCGAGGAAGGCACGCGCGCGGCCGCGCACCATGACGACATAGTCCGACAGGCCCGGCATGTACGCGCCGCCGGCCGTGGACGAGCCATGCACGACGGTCACGACCGGCAGGCCTGCGGCAGACAGGCGGGCGAGGTTGTAGAACACGCTTCCGCCGTGGATGAAATGTTCGACCCGGTATTCGAGCAGGTTTGCGCCGGCGCTCTCGACGAGATGAATGAAGGGCAGTTTCTTGTCCAGCGCGATGGATTGCGCGCGCAGCATCTTGTCGAGGCCGGCCATCTTCAGCGCCCCGGCGTTGATGCCGGCATCGGAGGCGACGATCATCGCGCGCACGCCGCGCACATAGCCGATTCCGGCGATCACGCCGCCGCCGGGTATGCTTTTTTCCGGATCGGGCGAGTCCAGCATATAGCCGGCCAGCGTGGACAGTTCAAGGAAAGGTGCGCCGGTGTCCAGCAGCCGGGCCACCCGTGCGCGCGGCAGCATCTGCCCGCGCTTGTCGAACAAGGCTTTCGATGCCGCCGAGGCATCGCGGGTGCGCTGCTCAAGGGCGCGCAGGCGCTCGATCTGTTGCAACAGTGCCGCCCGGTTCTGCGCAAACTGCTCGCTGCCCGTGGCAATTCTGGATTCGATGACGGCCATGGGAGGTTTACCCTTCGTCGGATTGAAGAACCTTGGGTGGTCGGGCGAGCGGGAATCCCTGGAAGGGCCGCACAGCGGGCCGATCCATTCCCTCTTTGGATTGCATCTGCGGCCAGCCCGCGCGCATCTGCGGCCTGCCGCCATCGACGCGCAGCACCGTGCCGGTGATGAACGACGCCGCCTCGGACAGCAGGAAGACGATGGCCGCGGAAATCTCCGCCTCGGTCGCCATCCGCTTCAGCGGCACGCCGTCGGCGGCGCTGCGCAGCAAGGGCGCCATGGCCGGCGGGTAGGCATCCATGCCGCTCGAAGCGACGTAACCCGGCGCGACCGCGTTCACGCGCACGCCGTACGGCGCCCATTCCATCGCGGCGGTTTCGGTGAAGCTCACCATGCCTGCGCGTGCGGCGCCGGAATGCCCCATGCCCGGCATGCTTCCCCAGTTGTCGGCCGTGATATTGACGATGGCGCCGCCCTTGTCCTGCATCCATTGCTGGAGGCATTCGCGCGCCATCAGGAAGCCGCCGGTGAGGTTGGTGCGGACGACCGCCTCCCAACCCTTCAAGGAGATGTCGCGCAGCGCGGCGGGAAACTGCCCGCCCGCGTTGTTCAGGAGGGCGTCGATACGGCCATGCGCGGCGAGGACTTCAGCCACGGTTTGCCGGACCGCTTCCTCTTCCCGGATATCGCAAGGATGGGCGGTGGCGATACCGCCGGCGTCCGCAATTTCCGCGCACACGGATTCCAGCTTGCTTGCGTTGCGGCCGATCAGCGCAACACGCGCGCCGAGCGCGGCGAGTTCATGCGCGGTGCATCTGCCAATACCCGAGCCTCCCCCGGTCACGACGGCGACCTGTCCGGCGAACAGGCCCGGCCGGAATACCGATCGATACTTCATTGCTTCTCCTTGGAAATAATGCAATCGCTCACGGCCGCCGCAGCCTCGTTCGAGCCATTCTACTAACCAAGCAATTGCTTTGTAAAGTGCTCCGATTTATGATTCGACAAACCCCGACAAAACCCATTACACAGGAGACCGCTGTGACCGAAGCCTATATCTACGATGCCATCCGCACCCCGCGCGGCAAGGGAAAAAAAGACGGCAGCCTGCATGCCGTAAAGCCCGTCAGCCTGCTGACCGGGCTGATGCGGGAACTGGAAACCGCCCATCGCCTCGACACCTCGCAGGTCGATGACGTCGTTCTCGGCTGCGTGACCCCGGTCGCCGACCAGGGCGCGTGCATTGCAAAGACCGCGGCGCTGGCAGCCGGCTGGGACTGGAAGGCATCGGGATTCCAGCTCAACCGCTTTTGCGCATCCGGTCTGGAAGCGGTCAACCTGGCGGCGCAGAAAGTGCGGTCCGGCTGGGAAGAACTGGTGGTGGCGGGCGGCGTGGAGTCGATGTCGCGCGTACCGATGGGATCGGACGGCGGCGCTTGGGCAGCCGACCCCGAAACGAGTTTCGGCACGGACTTTGTGCCGCAGGGCATCGGCGCGGACCTGATCGCTACCCTGGAAGGCTTCTCCCGCGAAGATGTCGATGCCTTCGCCTTGCGCTCGCAGCAAAAGGCGGCAGCGGCGCGCGCCGCCGGCCGCTTCAAATCAATCCGTCCGGTACGCGATGCGAACGGCATCGTCGTGCTGGCCGAGGATGAATTCATCAAGCCGAATACCACGATGGAGACGCTCGCCTCCTTGAAGCCCTCCTTTGAAATGCCGGGGAAGATGGGCTTCGATGCCGCCGCCATCCGCAAATACCCGCAGGTCGAGCGCATTCGCCACGTGCACACCGCCGGCAATTCGTCCGGCATCGTCGATGGCGCGGCGCTCGCGCTGATCGGCAGCGCAGCCGCGGGCAAGCGCCTGGGCCTTACGCCGCGCGCCCGCATCGTGTGCGCCGCCGTCACCGGAAGCGACCCGACCATCATGCTCACCGGCCCCGCTCCCGCCACGCGCAAGGCGCTGGCCAAAGCCGGGCTTTCCATCGGCGACATCGACCTGTTCGAAGTGAACGAAGCCTTCGCCTCGGTCGTCATGCGCTTCATGAAAGACCTTGGCGTTCCGGAAGAAAAGATCAACGTCAACGGCGGTGCGATCGCCCTTGGACATCCCCTGGGCGCGACCGGCTGCATGATTCTCGGCAACCTGATCGACGAACTGGAAGCGCGCAATCTGCGCCGCGGCCTCGCCACCTTGTGCGTGGGCGGCGGCATGGGCATCGCCACCATCATCGAGCGCGTATAAGTGGACATTAAGCGGATATTCAGCGGAGAAACCTCATGAGCATTCAATGGCAAGCCGACGGCGACAACATCATTACCCTGACCATCGATATGCCGGGCCAGCCGGTCAATACGATGAACGCGGCGTTCCAGCAGGCGCTGGCGGCGACGCTGGAACGGCTGGAGAAGGAGCGGGGCAATATCAAGGGTGTCGTCATCACGTCGGCCAAGGACACCTTCTTTGCCGGCGGCGATCTGCGCGAGCTGATCGCGATCCCCGCGGATGGCGCGCAAGAGTGCTTCCGCATGGTCGAACAGAACAAGGCGGTGCTGCGGCGCCTCGAAAAGCTTGGCTGCCCGGTAGTGGCGGCCCTGAACGGCAGCGCGCTGGGCGGCGGGCTTGAACTGGCGCTGGCCTGCCACTACCGGATCAGCCTCGACAACCCCAAGATCCAGTTCGGTTTCCCGGAAGTGACGCTGGGACTGTTGCCCGGCGCAGGCGGCGTGATCAGGACCGTGCGCCTGCTCGGCCTGCAGGAAGCCATGCCCTATCTCGTCGAGGGCAAACGCATGCCGCCGCAGGAAGCCTTGAACAAAGGTTTCGTGCATGCGCTTGCCACGGACAAGGACCACATGCTGGCGCAGGCCCGCGAATGGATCGCGGCCAATCCCGCAGCCAAGCAGCCATGGGATAGCGAGGGCTACCGCATGCCGGGCGGCGCGCCGAACACGCCGAAGCTGCTGCCGATGCAGATGGCGGCACCGGCGATGCTGCGCGAGAAAACGCGCGGCCTTTACCCCGCTCCCGAAGCCATCCTCTGTGCGATGGTGGAAGGCGCGCAGGTGGACTTCGACAACGCGCTCGTGATCGAGGGACGCTACTTCACCCGGCTGGCCACAGGCCAGGTCGCCAAGAACATGATCGGCACCTTCTTCTTCCAGATGCAGGAAGTCAGCGCCGGCAAGAGCCGTCCGCGCGACATCCCGAAATGGAAGGCCGGCAAGGTGGGCATCCTCGGCGCCGGGATGATGGGCGCGGGCATCGCCTGGGCCAACGCGAGCCGCGGGATCCCGTGCGTGTTGAAGGATGTCGGGCTGGAGCAGGCGGAGAAAGGCAAGTCATACAGTGCGCGTCTGCTGGAAAAGCGCGTGCGCAACGGCAAGATGACCGAAGCGAGAGCAAAGGAAACCCTCGCGTTGATCCAGCCGGCGGCCAGTGCGCAGGACCTGGCCGGATGCGACCTCGTCATCGAAGCCGTCTTCGAGAAGCGCGAGCTCAAGGCAGCAGTCACCAGGGAGGCGGAGCAGTTTCTCGCGCCGGGCGGCGTCATGGCGTCCAATACCTCGACCCTGCCGATCACCGGGCTGGCGCAGGCATCCACCGACCAGTCTCGCTTCATCGGCCTGCACTTCTTCTCCCCGGTCGACAAGATGCAACTGGTGGAAATCATCCGCGGCGCCAAGACCTCGGAAGAGACGCTCGCCCGCGCCTACGACTACGTGCAACAGATCGGCAAGCTGCCGATCGTGGTCAATGACTCGCGCGGCTTCTTTACCAGCCGCGTCTTCGCCACCTTTGTGAACGAAGGTATTGCCATGCTCGGCGAAGGCGTGCCTGCGGCATTGATCGAGAACGCGGCCTTGTCGGTTGGCATGCCCGTCGGCCCGCTTGCGGTCCAGGACGAGGTGGCGCTCACCCTGTCCCTGCATGTGATGAACCAGACCCGAGCCGACCTTGCCGCCGAGGGAAAACCGTACCGTGCGCACCCGGCGGAAGCGATCGTGGAACGCATGGTCAACGAGTTCAAGCGCTGCGGAAAAGCCGCCGGCGGCGGATTCTACGAGTATCCCGTCGGCGAAGGGAAGAAATACCTCTGGCCGGAGCTGCAGAAGCATTTCGGCGGGACGAATGCCTTGCCTGTCGAGGAAGTGCGCGACCGCTTGCTCTACATCCAGAGCATCGAAACGATACGCTGCCTGGAAGAGCGGGTGTTGGAATCCACGCGCGATGCCAACATCGGTTCGATTTTCGGCATCGGATTCCCCGGCTGGACGGGAGGCGCCATCCAGTTCGTGAACCACGTCGGGGTGAAGAAGTTTGCCGAACGTGCGGAACAGCTGCGCAGCCGTTACGGGGACCGATTCGCACCCCCGGCGCTGTTGCTGGAGCGTGCCGCCGGCGGAGAGGCTTTCTAGTTCGTAGGCCGGACTGAGGTCCTTGAGCGTCTGCGCGCGTGGTGCCGGCGGTGTCCTGCAGGCGAGTTCCACCAAAACCATGGGGGTGCATCAGTACCAAGTCCAGGCCGAGCAAATTTACCAGCGAATCATTGCGTTGCCGGAAGTGGTCGACCCAGACCGAGGTATCAATGAGCACGCTCCTCATCACGCTGGCTCTGCACGCCGGCGTGGTACGTCCTGCATCTCCGGCATCGTAGCGCCCAAAGCTGCCAAACGCTTGGCGGCTTGCACCCGCACAAACGTCTTGATCGCCTCACGAAACAGATCCGCCTTGTCCATGGTCGGATCGGCCATCTCCAGGGCCTTCTCATACAACTCGTCTTCGATCGTGACTGTCGTCCTCATGCGCGCTCCTTGCTTCAATGTTGATGATATTGCGCATCGCTTTCGACATCTATACAAGATCGTGGGCCGGATAGTTGCGCTGTTGTTCGATATCCTGTCAGAGTTGGCGGTATGCAATGTCGAAGTATCGAGTTTGCGCAGGAGGTTGTTCATCGGGATTTGATGCAGCATTAATTCGGCGCCGGCCTGTCGGTGGAGAGAACTTCTGATCTTTCTCGCCGCGCCGCTGTCGGAGCGACAGGTACTCGCAAGTTTCATTCAACGACTTCTCCCCCGCAATCATGAACGCTCCTTCTGACTTTTCCCTGTTCCCTCCGATAGAAGCGCGCCGTACCGGCATGCTGCCGGTAGATGCGCTGCACACCATCTACTGGGAAGAATGCGGCAATCCCGACGGCATTCCGGTCGTTTATCTGCACGGCGGCCCGGGCGGCGGCGCCTCGCCGGAAAAGCGCCGCTGGTTCGATCCGGATTCCTATCGCATCATCCTGTTCGACCAGCGCGGCGCCTACCGCTCCACCCCGCTGGCCGAGGTCCGCGCCAACACCACGCAGCTTCTCGTCGACGACATGGAAGTGTTGCGCAAGATGCTGGGCGTGGAAAAATGGCTGCTGGCAGGCGGCTCCTGGGGCACGACGCTCGCGCTCGCTTATGCCCAGACCTGTCCGGACAGGTGCCTGGGACTGATCCTGCGCGGCGTCTTCCTCGGCACGTCAGGCGAGATCGACTGGTTCTTCGACGGCATGCGCCGCTTCTTCCCGAAGGCCCACGCCGATTTCGTCTGCTGGTTGCCTGAAGAGGAAAGGACAGACCTCCTCGCCGCGTACGAGCGCCGCCTCTTCGGCGAGGATGAAGACGCGCGCATGGAGGCGGCAAGGTATTGGTTCAAGTACGCCGAGGCGTGCTCGCTGCTGCGCCACGATCCGCAGCTGGTGGAGGAAGCGGCGAAAAACGATCCGGTGGTACTGGGCGTGGGGAGACTGGATGCCTTCTATTTCCGGAACCGGATGTTCCTGGAAGAAGACCAGCTGGTCCGCACCATCGAGCGCATCGCGCATCTCCCGCTCATGATGGTGCAAGGCGGCCATGACGTGATCGCCCCGCCGGAGTCCGCTTACCGTGTTCACCGCGCGTGGCCCGGCTCGGTCTTGCATATCGCGGCCGAGGCCGGCCATTCGCCTGCCGAACCCGCCATTCGCTGCAAGCTGATCCAGGCGCTGGAGCAGTTCAAGCGGGAACGGCGCTTCGATGCGCAGATGCTGGAGGCATCGGGCCCGGTTTAAGCCCTGGTTCAGCCATAAGGAGTGTCCAACACTCTCCTGAACTGGGCGTTCACGCACGCATAGCATTCACAAGAGACGACTTCGAGTTTGGCGCGATCCAGTATCGCCATGTGGCCGCGACGGTAACGTATCAGCCCATCCTTCTGGAATGCCACCGCCGCCAGGCTCACGCTCGGCCGGTTTACCCCCAGCATGTCGGCCAGAAACTCTTGCGTCAGCATGAATTCACGTCCCTGCACCCGGTCATGCGTGAGCAGCAGCCACCGTGCAAAACGCGATTCGAGCGTGTGCCTCCGGTTGCAGGCTGCCGTTTGTGAGACTTGGGACAGGTAGCCCTGCAGATAGCACTCGCTGACGTGGCGAAGCGCGGTATCGCCATCTATAGCATGCAGGTAGTCGCGTGCGCTCATGCGCATGCTATGGCCTTCTATCTGGCAGATCGAGGTTTCTGTCGCCCGCGATGCACGGGCGAGCAACTCCGGGGCACTGAAGCCCTCATTGCCGACGGTGCCCACCTCGATGACCGTTCCGTCTTCAAACCCCACGATATTGGACATCGCGGCGTTGCAAGGAAAGTAGACATAGGGGATGCAATTATTCCGCTCGTGCAGTACCTGCTTCACGCTCGTATGCACTCTCTCCAGCTTTTTGCATAGTGGGGCGTAATGCTCGTCGGACAGGCGGGACAGCAACCGGTTTGCGCACAAGCGCGCCTCGGCAAGGGTGACAGGCATGACGTTTCCTTGTTGGGTTGAGAAACAACAATCGGAAACAAGCGCCGAGGAAAAAAGATGTCAGCGGGAATTTTCGACCCCGGTACAGGCCTTTGCAGGGAGAAAGGCAGACGGAATGCCTGCGCCAACGCTGAAAGAGGATAGGCGGACCTGAAACCCGCGGCCGCGACACTGTGTATCGAATGTGACAGGAAGCGAAGTCATATGTTCAAAAATGACGAAAATGTCCGAGCACAGGCATAAAAAGTTCCTGTGACTTTTTTGGCAGAATCGCGCGCATATGTCGCGTATCGAACAGAAGCTCTTGTTTGTACGCGCAAGAATCTCTCTCAGGCTGATCTTCGATCTCGTACTTATGGACCCGAAAATCCCGTTCAAGGGCGTCGCCCGTCCATGGATACTCGGCTCCTATGCCGTGTACGCACACAACCTTCATGCCGCGCGCCTTGTTTACGAGTATGCGCGCCAGTCAGATCCGGGTCCATTCGGCACCGTTGAATTAGAGACCGGGGAAGCCATCGACTGGAACAACATGAACTATGGCGTCGGCGACCACCATGGATGAGCTGCGAACCATCGTTGGAGACCGGCGCAGGAACTTGCGCCTGTCATGTTGGTTCGCGGCCTGATACAACAAACCGCCACCCCCCCGGTCGCCGGAAGCAATACTAGTCGCCCCCTCCGTCATGCCGCCATTGGCACGACGATTGCAACGGAAAGTGCTCGCCTCCCCGCCGTGCCAGTTGCTGCGTGAATGCACGGCTCTTAATTCCCCTCCCCCGAAAAAACATGAATAAAGAACGAACCAAGGACCTCTCCATCGAACTCTGGGGCGGTCTCGAATGCACGGTCAATCGTGTACTTGACGACTATTTCAGCCAGATGGAGCGAAACGGCCACGCCACCCGCGGGGACGACCTCGAACGGTTCGCTTCCCTGGGCATTCGCGCCATCCGGTATCCGGTGCTCTGGGAGCGCACGGCCCCTGACGGCCTGGCGAGCGCGGACTGGTCCTGGCCCGACGAACGTCTCCCGGGCCTGCAAAAGCTCGGCATCACGCCGATCGCCGGTCTTGTCCATCACGGCAGCGGGCCGCGCCATACCAGCCTCGTCGACCCCGGATTTGCCGAGGGCCTGGCTGAATTTGCAGGCGCCGTCGCACGGCGCTATCCCTGGCTCGCGTACTACACACCGGTCAATGAACCCCTGACGACCGCCCGCTTCAGCGGCTTGTACGGGGTGTGGTATCCGCACGGGCGAGACGAGCGCAGCTTCATCCAGGCCCTGTTGAATCAGTGCCGTGCAGTGGTCCTCTCGATGCGTGCCATTCGTGAAGTCAATCCAGATGCCAAGCTGGTCCAGACCGACGATCTCGGTAAAACTTACAGCACATCGGAAATGTCTGGATTGGCGGCCTTCTATAACGAGCGGCGATGGCTGGGCTGGGACTTGTTATGCGGGAAGGTGGATGAAGCACACCCTCTCTGGGATTACCTCCTCGAGACGGGCATCGAGGCATCGCAGTTCCTGTGGTTCCGGGACAACCGCTGCCCGCCGGATGTCATCGGAGTCAACTACTACATCACGAGCGAGCGCTGGCTGGACCAGCGGGTCGAGCGATATCCGCAGGAATATGTGGGCAGCTACCGGGGAAGCCATCATGCCGACATCCATGCCGCGTGCGCGGTGGCCACACCGACGCCCGGCATCGGGCCGCTGTTGCAGGAAGCCTGGGACCGCTACGGCTTGCCCCTGGCCGTCACCGAAGCGCACATAGACGCGAACCGCGAAGACCAGCTGCGCTGGCTGCGCGAGATCTGGAGCGCTGCACAGGATGTCCGGCGCGGCGGGGTGGATATCCGGGCAGTAACGGTCTGGGCCTTGCTGGGTTCGTATGACTGGAATTGCCTGGTGACGCAATGCAAAGGCTATTACGAACCCGGGCCGTACGACGTCCGCTCGCCCAAGCCGCGTGCCACAGCGGTTGCCGAACTGATGCGAGAGCTCTCCGCAGGGCGTCCTTTGTCCCACCCGGTGCTCCAGGGGCAGGGCTGGTGGCGGCGCCCCGGCCGCTTCCTTTGCCCGCCGGTCGCCAACAGCGCTGCGATCGCCGCCCTCACGCCGGATATTCTGCACGACAGGACAAGTCACGTGCAGCCGATCCTGATCACCGGCGCCACGGGCACCCTCGGCAGCGCCTTTGCCCGCATTTGCCAGACCCGTAACCTTGCCTGCCGGCTAGTCAACCGGCAGGAGATGGACATAGCGGATCCCGCGTCGGTTGAGCGGGCGATTGCGCGGTACCGGCCGTGGGCGATCATCAATGCCGGCGGCTACGTCCGCGTGGACGACGCGGAGCAGGACGTCGAACGCTGCTTCCGCGAGAACGCGCTTGGCCCGTCGCTGCTCGCCATTGCCTGCATACGGCACAGGGTGCAGTTGCTGACCTTCTCGAGCGACTTGGTATTCGATGGACAGCAGAACGCACCCTACGTCGAAACCGACCCGGTAGCTCCGCTCAATGTGTATGGCAGAAGCAAGGCCGAAGCAGAACGCCGGGTGCTGGACATGTATCCCGAAGCCCTTGTCGTGCGCACCAGCGCATTCTTCGGCCCCTGGGACACGCACAACTTCCTGACGCAGGCGCTCAACACCTTGCGGTCGGGCGCTCCCTTTCTCGCCGCCAACGACACCACCGTGTCGCCCACCTACGTCCCCGATCTGGTTCACGCCTGCCTCGACCTTCTCATCGACAGGGAAGAAGGCGTCTGGCACCTCACCAACGGCGACCCCATCACCTGGCTGGACCTCGCGTACAAGGCCGCGTCCATGGCGAATGTGGATACCAGCCGGCTCGAGGCACGGTCATGCTCGCAATTCGGCCATGCGGCCGCGCGTCCTCTGTTCAGCGCGCTGGGGACCGAGAAGGCCATTCTCCTTCCGCAACTTGACGATGCGGTCTCGCGCTATCTGCGCCTCCAGGCGCAGGCGGGCGAGGAGGACTTTTCGGGCCAGGCAGCACGGGTCGGCCACGGATGAATGCATGGGGATGAAGAAGTAACGGGCGTTTGTCAGGCATCTAACAGACACGTGATCGATGCCGGCCCAGAATGACATCGTGCTCCAATATCCTCGACCTACATCCTTGCATCTGCATGACCTCCCACACCGCGATCCCTACGATGCATCGGCACCCGCAAGTGGTGCCCGCGCCCGAAATGAACGCAACCCGGACCATTCGTCTCGGATGTTCGCTTGCCTATCTGGCGGAAGAACGGTCGCACATACTGCTTCTCATCCAACCCGCACCCAGTCCCGGCCAGAGGATCCTGAGTGAAGAGATCACGGTCGGCAGCGGCGAGGCACTGGAACGGTTGACCGACGCGCATGGAAACAAGGTCCTGAGAGCGACCCTGGTACCAGGGAAAAACACATTCCGGCACGAGGCGGTACTTCGCGTGCCGGTGAACAATGAACATGTCCTGCCGCGATTGGACAATAGTTCGGACAAACTGCCGTTCGATGTCATTCGCTACACATTGCCGAGCCGCTACTGCGAGTCGGACAAGCTCGTCCCGTTCGCCTCGAAGCAGTTCGGCTGCGGCAAGGGGATGGAAACGGTGCAGAAAATCTGTGACTGGACCCATCGGCATCTCGAATACAGGTACGGGTCCGGGGATCCGACCCTCTCGGCATGCGAAGCCCTCCAGCGCGGGTACGGCGTGTGCAGGGATTTTGCACATGTGATGGTGGCCCTGTGCAGGGCGCTGGACATTCCTGCCCGCTATGTCGCCGGACACATGCCGCTCATCGGTGCCTCCATCCCGGATTCAGACATCGGTATCGATTTCCATGCCTACGTGGAGGTTTACGTCGAAGGGGCATGGCGCGTCTTTGACCCGCGCTACAACAGGCCCTACCCCGGGCGCATCAAGATCGCCCACGGCGCGGATGCTGTCGACGCAGCGTTTGCGACATACATCGGGCCGGTAAAACCGGTCACGTTTGAAGTCTGGTCATACGCGATCGACGATGGCGCTTCGCTGAAAGGCAATTGACCTGCGGGATAAGCGGAACGCTCTTACCCGCCCGGCCCGCAGTCCAGACAACGTTCCACCGGAACCGGCCCCATCCTCAGCCTGTGGTTGAGCTGGCGCAGCGCCGTGCGCACGCCCTCCTCCACGACCGGATGGTAGAACGGGCTGTCGAGCATCTGCTGCACCGTCTGCTGCTGCTGGATCGCCCATGACAAGAGATGGCCGATGTGCTCCGCGGCCGGGCCAATCATTTCGGCACCGAGGAAGCGGCCGGTGTGGCGCTCACCGTATACCCGGATCATCCCCTGGTTGCGCGCCATCACGCGGCTGCGTCCCTGGTCCTCGAAACTGGCTTCGCCGGTGTCGAATTCGGCCTCGCGCTCGGTGAGCGTACGATGGCTTTCTCCGGCAATGGCGATCTGCGGGTCGGTGAAGACGATGGTCAGCGGCGCGCGCCGCGGCCGTACGCGTACATCGGGAAAGCGTCCGGCGTTGTCGCCCGCGATCCGTCCGTCATCGGCGGCCTCGTGCAGCAAGGGCAGTTCATCCGTCACGTCGCCGGCAATAAACAAGTGACTGTCGCCGACCCGGCCCGTATACCGGTCCACCGGAGGTATGCCGTGTGCGCCCAATTCAATCCCGGCGTTGTGCAGATCGAGCCCGTCCACGTTCGACCTTCTTCCGATCGCAACAAGAAGGTAATCGAATCGTTCCTCCCGATGCGCGTCGCCTTCCGTAAAGCGCAGCACGACAGTGTCGCCGTCGCGCGTCACGTCGAGGTTTCTCGCGTCGGCGGAGAACTCCAGTGCACCCGCAACGATTTCCCGCGCCTTGCCGACCAGATCCGGATCGGTCAGCGGCCCCACCTTTCCACCCCGGCCAAGCAGACGGACGCGCACACCCAGGCGCGCCAGCGCCATGGAAAGTTCCAACCCGATGACGCCCGCGCCAACCACCGCCACCGAGGACGGAAGGTCCTGCCACTCGAATACATCGTCGTTGATCACCAGCCGATCGCCAAGGTGTTCTCTCCAGCCGGAGGGAACGATCGGACTGGAGCCGGTGGCGATCACAATTCGATCGGCGTGCACTTCAGCCTGGTCGTCCACGGCCAGCACATGCGGTGAAAGGAAGCGCGCAGCGCCGCGCAGCCGGTGTTCTTCCGGCCACGCCTGCACGGCATTCACGGCGAACCCTGCAAACCGGTCACGCTCGGCCCGCACCCGCTGCATCACCGCCTGGCCGTCGATTTCGCGGCCTTTCACCTGGATGCCAAAGCGGTGCGACTGCTCCACGGCATGGGCCGCCTCGGCGGCGGCAATCAACAGCTTGCTCGGCATGCATCCGACGCGCGCGCACGTTGTGCCGTACGGCCCCGATTCGATCACCACCACGCTTCGGGTATGCGCCAGCGCCGAACGATAGGCAGTCATTCCTGCCGAACCGGCACCGATGATCGCGACATCCACGTTCAGCTTTTTCATTTCGCTACTCCGTCATGGATAAGTGGGATTGCGCGGGAGACCAAGCTGTTACCGGCTTCGCCATCGCGCCCTGCAGCGATATCAATGCGCTGCGCAATTCTTCCTGCATGGCCGCGCCGTGAAACGGCATGTCGAGAATCTGGCCAATGCTAAGCGTGTTCCGATGGGCCCATGACAGAAGTTGGGCAATGTGGCCCGCTTCTGGTCCAACCATCTCTGCCCCCAGAAATAGACCGGTACCGATCTCGCCGTAGACACGCAAGACGCCGCGCCTACGGCGTCCCGTTCCGTTCCGCGAGACGATGTCAAGCGGCGCTTCTCCGACTGCATAGCCTTGTTTCGGAAGATTACTGAAGGTGGTACCTGTCGTTGCAATCTGCGGAGCGGTATGGCAGACGTCCAGTCTCGGGCCTTGTCTGCACTCCTGGACTTCAGGGTAACGCGCGGCATTCCCACCCGCCAGTTCACCCGCACCCGGCCCGCAAGACAAGGCGCCGCCGGCCGCCATGAAGATGCTGCTGTCCCCGCATTGCAGCGTGCGCCGGGTGAAGGCGGGAACGCCGCGTGAATCAAGTTCCAGACCGGTGTTTTCGAGGCCCAGCCTGTGCACATCGGGGATTGACCGGTCGGCGATGAGCACATACGCAAACCGCTCAACGAACTCCTGACCGTCATCATCCTTGAACCGCAGGATGGCCGAGGCATGATCCCATCGTGCATCGAGCAACTCGACATTGCGCCGCACGTCCATGCCTTCCCCGACGCACCTGGCAGCCACGTTCCGCACGACGGGATCGGAAAGCGCGGCAAACCCGGATCCGCTTTCGAAAATGCCAACCCTCACGCCGAGGCGATGCAGGGCCTGGCCGAGCGCCAAACCGGCCGGGCCGGCGCCGATGACCGCCACCGAATAAGGGAGCGTATCGAGTTCGAACAGCGTATCGGGTGTCAGCAGACGCTCATTCAGTCCGGCCAAAGCGCCCGGCACCGCTACGCGCGATCCCGTGGCGATGACGACTGACGCTGCCTCCACGACTATCCGTTCACCCGCCTGCAGACAATGCGTATTCAGGAACCGGCCGTGCCCATGAATGAGATCGGCAGCCGGAATTTCGCTGACGGGATCGCGCGAGAAAGCGTCGAACCGTTCGCATTCCGCCTGGATCCGTTTCATCAACGCTCTGCCATCGATATGACGCAAGACCGCATGGACGCCCACCCCTTCTGCTTCCTCGATCGAATGTGCTGCTTCAGCTGCCGCAAACAGCAGTTTGCTCGCCACCTGCCTCGTTGCGGAGCACGCTGCTCCACCACAGCCGCGGTCGATCAATACCGCCCGTTTGCCAAGGCGGGCCGCTGCATGATATGCAGAGATCCCGGCGTTCCCGGCACCGATCACCGCGACGTCAACTTTGAATTTTTCCATTTCCTAATTCCCTGCCCGAACTGCCGCGAGCCTTTGTGACAACGTAGCGGCCGACAGCTCTCCTATCCGGCTATCGACAATGCGTCCCGTCGCATCAAGGAATACTGTGGTGGGCAATGCGCCGGCGTTCCAGTCCCGCATGGCCGTCATTGTCGGATCCAGCGCGACGTTGGACAGTTCCAGTCCGCGTGACTGCAGAAAGGCAGAGACCGTGGCGTGCGACTCGCCTTGGTTGATAAACACGAACGTGATGTCCTGGTTCTTCTCCTGGGCATCGCGGAATACGGGCATCTCCCGCATGCAAGGCGGGCACCAGGTCGCCCACAGGTTGACGACGATGGGTTTTCCGGAGAACGATTCGAGTTCGAGCGGCTCTCCATCGAGCGAGGTGAACCTGGCGGCCGGGAGGCCGGCGGCATCTTCCCGCTCCGCCGTCAGCACAAGTGTGCCGGCCGCCCAGGCAAGGGCGCCAAGGGCAATGGAAACGACCAGGGTGGCCCGCCCGCCCATTTGCCGGATGAAGTACCAGCCCCCGCTTGCAGCTCCCGCCAGCACGCCCGCGACCGGGCTGAAGCCGCCGTCGCGGAAATCCAGAATTTTCCACGGCGCTTGCATGTACTCATCCAAATACATGGCGACGAACGCGATACGGGACACAACGACGGCGACCATCAGTATCGTGAATAGGGGGCTCTCGCCTGGCGTCTTGCGGACACGCCGGAACAGAGCATCGACGCCGAGTGCAACGATGACCGCGACGAAAAACACGGCCAATTCCATTGGCACTGCCAGTGGGCCGATACTCAAGGTCTTTTCCACACATTCCTCACATTCAGATTGACCGTCATTGCTTTAAAAAAATTGGCAGCACCGTGGACGAAGGGCCTTCCTGAACCAGATGAACATAAGACAGGTAGCCGACCTCGCACAAGGCAAGCAGCATCATCAGGCAGGGAGCCAGCTGGATTGCCGCCTTGCCGGTCGAAACAAGGCGGTGCATGGCCATCGTGACCAGGATGGCGCCAACGGCGGTAGCCAGCAAAATGGCAATGACTGCCGCATCAATTTCCTGAAGAGATGTATTCATGCCCGGTACCCGTGCTGGCTGATCTCTTTCAATTATGGTCGAGCCGTGGACGGCACGATGTGTCGCGGATTAACAGTTCTGGCCAATCTGAGGACAGATTCCGCCAGCCGCGGCACAACGAAGGCGTTTGGAGGCATTCTCTGCCTGCCCGATCCCATGCGGGTCTTCCTTAACCTAGCGCAAACCGCCCGTTCGTCCATGTCATTTCGCACGCTGCACCTTGACGATGCTCTTGGCACTTACATTCTCCGGAACACCCTGCGAGAACACCCTTCTCAAGCCGCGCTGCGAGAGGAAGCGGCGGCCCTGCCGGCTGCCCGCATGCAGATCTCGCCGGACCAGGCGCAGTTCCTCGCGTTCCTGCTCCAGCTCCTGCATGCCAGGAACGCGATTGAAATTGGCGTACTGGCCGGTTACAGCGCCCTGGCCCTGGCACTTGCCCTGCCGGAGGACGGCCACCTTCTTGCCTGTGAAATTTCGGACAGGCATATTCACATCGGGCAACGTCACTGGGAAAGCGCCGGCGTTGCATCAAAAATTGATCTCAGGATAGGCCCGGCGCTCGAGACCCTGGACGAAAGACTGGGTAGGGGCGCCGCGGGAAAGTACGATTTTGCCTTCATCGACGCCGACAAGCGCGGATACGACGCCTACTACGAGCGGTGCCTGTTGCTGCTGCGTGCCGGCGGCGTCATTGCGATCGATAACGTCCTGTGGGGCGGGAAAGTGGTGGGCCGCGGCGAGGACAGGAAGACTTCCGCAATACGCGCCTTCAATACCAAGCTGCAACAGGACAAGCGCGTTGACATATCGCTGCTGGCCATAGGGGATGGCCTCATGCTCGCCCGCAAGCGATAGGTGCCGCAACGCGACGAAGGACTATGCGCTGCCATGGCCGAAAATGTCGCGCTACCGTCGCGCTTTTTTATGATGCGTCACTTTCAGCCTCGCCCGACATCGGTAAGAATGAATTCATTGCGCGGTGTGGGCCAGCACGGGAGCCGGCGTCCACGCTGAAACCGGAGGTTGCCATGGTGAACATTGCAGGAGACCGTCTCACGCGATTCAACGAAATGCGGGTCCTCGTCCTGGATGACGTTGCCCCGCAAAGAGCAGCGGTAACGCAGGCACTCGGGAAGCTCGGCGTGACAGACGTGGTCTGCGCGGCGAACTGCCGCGAAGCGCTGAAGCTTTTCGAGGATGCGGGCGACTTCCGGTTCGACGCGGTTCTCTGCAGTCTGGACATGGTAAGCAAGGACAGCGAATGCCTGATGCGCAATGCCCCGGAGCAGCGCATCGACGGCTATGTCCTGATGACCGACTTCGCCGACGAAATGGTGGCAACCGCCGATGCGCTCGAGCAGGAGTACAAGGTCAATCTCCTTGGCCTTGTTCCCAAATCGCTCGACGTGGCCATGCTCGGCGACCTGCTGCGCAAGCGGCAACTGTCGAACGATCCCGCCAGCCAGCTCCCCTTGCCGCCGGCGCCGCGCGCCTGGACATTCGAGGAACTTGAATCGGCGTTGCGAGCGGGACAGTTCGTCCCTTACTATCAGCCCAAGATCGAGCTGAAGTCAGGCAAACCCGTGGGAGTCGAGGTGCTCGCCCGCTGGAATCACCCGGAATACGGAATGCTTTCGCCCGTCGTGTTCATCGAGGCCATGGAGAAGACAGGCCTCGTTGACGAGCTCTTCAACCGCCTGTTTTCCCTTTCGCTTGGCCATGCAGAAGCGTGGATGGCGAACAAATGGGACATCGGGATGGCCATCAATGCGTCTCCGCGCACCTTGCAGAACGTCGCACTGCCGGATCAGTTGAAAACCAAGGTTGAGCAGCATGGCATCTGTGCGCATTCAGTGACCATCGAAATCACTGAAACAGCTTCCGCATCCGATGCCGACGGAATCGAGAGCGCGGTCTGCCGGCTCCGCGCCCATGGTTTCAAGATCTCCGTCGACGACTTCGGCACCGGATTCTCCGGACTCCAGCAATTGAGCGCCCTTCCCTTCACCGAACTGAAAATCGACCGTTCCTTCGTTGCGGGAATGATGGAGAAGGAAAAGTCGGTTGCCATCCTGGAGTCCATTGTCGGGCTGGCGAACCGGCTTTGCCTCAACACCGTCGCCGAAGGGATCGAGACCAAGGGAGAACTGGAGTTCATCCAGTCGCTGGGATGCCGTGTCGGACAGGCATTTTTCTTCGCGAAGCCGATGCCGCAGGACGAACTCATCTCCTACCTGCGCACCGAATTCGCCGGTGCCGCCCTCGCTGCCTGAGCGCGTTCAAAACCGGCCGGGGGGATTTTTCCCGTCCCGATAGTGTCGGCTCCGGACTTTCATCGTGCAGAGCCGGACACCGGCGTTCATCCCAATGCGCGGGTAGCTACACTGGGAAGTCCGATAACACGATAACGCTTCCCTATGCTTGTGGTCGTATTTGCCTATCACGGAGTTCAACTTCTGGATATTGCCGGCCCCGTCGATGTGCTTGCGGAGGGCGGTTTGCTCGCCGGCGACGCCCGGTCGTATCGCTTCCAGCTGGTATCCCCGGACGGTGCCGCGGTACATGCTTCCAATGGAATGCGAATTGAAGTCGACTCCGCGCTGCAGGACGTGTTCGGCGAGATAGACACGATCCTTGTTCCTGGCGGTTCCGAGAAGCAGATACCGGACGAAGTCGACGCCATCGTGCGCTGGCTTTCCGTGCACTCCCATGGCGCGCGCCGGGTGGCGGCAATTTGTACCGGGTCATTCCTTCTCGGCTCCGCGGGACTGCTCGACGGCAAGAGAGTGACCACGCACTGGAAAAAGGCGAAGCAGTTCGCGTCGCGTTTTCCGAAGGCAGCCGTCGAGCCCGACCGGATCGTGCTACGCGATGGACAACTCTATACATCGGGCGGAAAGACCGGAGGGATGGATCTGGCCCTGGGCCTGGTGGAGGAGGATTACGGCAAAGACGTCGCGTTGAACGTCGCACGGCAGCTCGTTCTCCTGCCGAAGCGGGATCGGGGGCAGGCACAGTTCCGTGAACTTCGACCTTCCGCCCGGCGCGAAGGATGCATAGTCGAAGGCGTCAAGCACTGGCTGTGCGAGAATCTCGGCAAACCGTTGAGTCCCGAGCAGTTGTCCCTGGAGTCCGGCATGAGTCTCGCGAATTTCCGCGAGATGTTTGTCCGCGCAACCGGCATGGAGCCGGAAAAATATATCGAGATTGTGCGAGTGGAAGCGGCCCAACGGATGCTCGAGACTTCCAATGCACCGCTTCGCCGCGTCGCCGAGGCTTGCGGCTTCTCCGGCACGAGCGAGCTTAGAAGACAGTTCATCAATCATGTCGGCGTGCCCCCGTCCCTCTACCGTCGCGAGTACGGATCGCCGTCGAAGCACTAGGAAAACAGGGATCAGGCGCTTCCCGAAACCAGCTTCAGTCCGATCACGCCGCCGAGAATGAGTGCGATGCACAGTATCCGCAGTGGCGACGCCGGATCTCCCATGGCGAGCATGCCGAGAACTGCCGTGCCCGCCGCGCCGATCCCGGTCCAGACCGCATAGGCGGTGCCGACCGGCAGCGTGCGCAGTGACAGCGACAGGAGAAAGATACTGGATAGCCCCGTTGCGGCGGCAAAGAGGCCCGGAACGAGGCGTGTGAATCCGGCAGACCACTTCATGCCGAACGCGAACGCGATTTCAAGAATGCCGGCAATGCCGAGTAATACCCAGGACATGATTCGAACTCCACGTGAAGCGCCGGCAGGGGCCGGCAAGGTTTACAGAAACTGGAGTGAGGCATTGTCGTGGACCCGGCCCGGAACTGGGCACGCTCAAGGAAGGCATTCTCGGCCAAATTTCCTGCAAATGGAGACTAGCGGACGCGTGGCGGTGCACGCCAGTTCATCATCCGGCCTCGCGCATGTCCGATGGCATCATCTGAACGACGATTGGCCGAATGTGGAACATTGCGGCGCTGTCAGCCACCGTCCATAAATTACATAATTCTTCGCAAGGCACGTCCTAATGCCGGCACTTACGGCCAAGAGATGCGTTGCCAGATAAAAGCGAGAAAGAATCAGATTCGGCCAAAACGAAAAGGAATGTCAATATGAACACTGCAAGCGCCGCCGGCGCCACCGCCGCCGGGAAGCACGTCTCCGTGAAGAATCTTCCGGTCAACCTGTTTGGCTCAGTCATGGGTCTCGCAGGCCTTTCACTGGCATGGCGCCTTGCCCATGACGCTTACGGGACCAGCGCGGCGATCGCCGATACCATCGGCGTCATCGCAATCCTCGCCTTCATCGCAATCGGCCTCGGCTACCTGGCCAAGTGGGGAAAGTATCCGCAGGCAGTCCGCGCCGAGTTCGAGCATCCGATTGCCGGCAACTTCTTCGGCACAATCACGATTGCCATCCTTTTGCTATCCGCAGTCATCGGCAACTACAGCGCGATGCTGCAGCAGGTTATCTGGACCATCGGCGCGATATCCACGATCGTATTGAGCTTTATCATCGTCTCGCGCCTCCTCAGGGGCAATGTGGATGGCGGCCACGCAGTGCCGGCCTGGCTGATTCCTGGCGTGGCCACCCTCGACATCGCTGTTGCCGGCGGGACGATGCCCATGGTCTGGGCCGCCGAGCTGAACCTCTTTTCCGCCGCGGTCGGCGCCGTTGTAGCACTTGTGTTCTTTACGCTCATCTTTGCCCGGCTGGTGCACAAGGAAGCCCTTCCCGCAGGCATGGTTCCCTCACTGATGATCCTCATTGCGCCGTTCGAAGTCGGCTTCCTCGCTTACGTCAACATCGTCCAGAAGGTCGACATGTTCGCGGCCTTGCTGTTCTACTTCGGACTCTTCATGTTTGTCGTTCTGGCGTTCAAGGTATTCCGCCCCTCAGTCCCGTTCGCTCCGGCCTGGTGGGCGATCAGCTTTCCGATCGCTGCACTTGCAAACGCAGCCTTGAAGTACGCGGCAGTGTCCGGCACCTGGGTTCTGAGCCTGATTGCCGCGGTGATCCTCTTCATCCTGTCCGTGGCGATTGCCGTGCTTTTCGTCCGCACCCTCCACATCCTTTTCAACGGCAAACTGCTTGCCGGATAAATCGCTGTCCCGCAGCATCGGGCGCTGGCCTATCTCAATTCCCTTGTGCCCGCGCCCGGCTATCATTTCGTCATGGGAAGGAGCAAACGTATGCGCATCGCTGTCTTGTCGGACCTTCACCTGTCGGTTCATGGCATGCCCACGCCGGCACCGGACTGCGACCTGGTGGTCCTGGCCGGTGACATCGCCCGGCCATTCGCTGCGATCGAATGGGCCCGCCGGTTCTCTACGCCGGTCGTCTACGTGCCGGGCAATCATGAATTCTACGGAGGCAGTATCGATGGCACGATTCGCGAGCTGCGTGAACTTTCCATCAATACGAACGTGCATATCCTGGAACGCGAATCGCTCACGTTCGGGGGTGTCCGGTTTCTCGGTTGTACGCTGTGGAGCGACTTTCGTCTTTCTCCGAAAGAAGAGGACCAGCAGCGCTGGATGCAGCAGGCCGTGGATCTGATCTGGGACTTTCGCCGCATCAAGCGCAGCGAGCACTGCAGCGAGCTCCTGACGCCCGCCGAATCCAGGCGCCTGTTCGACGAATCAGTCAGCTGGCTGAACCAGATGTTCGCCACGCCGTTCGACGGCCCCACGGTGGTGGTGACGCACTTTGCGCCCTCGCGCAGGAGCATTCACGAAAAGTATGCGGAGTCCCCGTTGAACGCATGCTTTGTCTCCGACCTCGACGAACGCGTGCAGGCATGGAAGCCGCGGCTATGGATACACGGCCACACGCACGACACGCACCACTACATGCTGGGCGACACGGAAGTGCTGTGCAATCCGCGAGGGTATGCAAGAGATGGGATTCCGGAGAACAGGAGCTTCGACGCCGGGCTGACAATTGACCTGTAGGCGTCACGCGGCATCAGCACAGTGCACTTGGTCCCCTGGATCAGCCTTTTTCCGAGGTCCGGGCTGCACACGGTCTCAGTGCAGGAACATCAGGCAGGATCTCAGTTTGAGAGCCGGCTTCGCCTGACAACGGACCTCCGTACAGGACTACGACGTGCGCTGGATCAGGCGAACGGATCCGCCACCTGAAGGGCTCACCCGGCCTTCCCCTGAAGGCGACTGCCTCGCCCGCCGCGACGGCAACCGCACGGTCGATCCGCCCCAAGGCGTAAACCTGGACAGCGCCGTCGACCACGAGCAGGAAGCTTGTCAATCCGGCAGGAGTCATGAATTGCTGGCGCGTCCGCGGGTTGAGGAAGATGTCTGAGGCGAAAATTTGGTGCGCAAGACGACCGTCGCCGGGACCGTCCGGCGTCTTCGCATGGCGGGAGCGGATTGCGGGCCTGTGGATCCGGCTCATCCCCGTTGCAGGAAGGTGAATCGAATACGGGCTTTCGGTTCTACGGGAATCGGGGAGGCCGACGAAGATGCGCAGTCCGTGGATTCGCCCGCCCTCTTCCGAGAGATTTTCCCGATGGACAAAGCCGCGCCCGGCCGTCAGCCAGTGCATGTCCCCCGGTGAAACGCGCACGGATTCTCCACCGGGCGCGGTGTAAATGGCATGTCCGGCGGAGTCTTCGAACATGAGCGTGAGCATGGCGAGCTCTTTGAGGGCAGTCTCGCGGAACGCCGATTCTGTCTCCACGAAATGTTCGACGGCCAGAATAGGGTCCATCAGACCGCCAAATGCCGCCTGACAGAACCGCTTCGCCCGGAAGCCGGCGCCTGCCAGGCATTCCTGCCCGCGTACGACCGGAGAGAACACCACGTCCGGTTCCGTCGCCCCCGGACGCAAGGCCTTGCGCGTTGCCATTATCCGGCGCGCTGGCGCACCGTCACGCCGCGGACTCCTGCTGCGACAGGTTCGGCCATGATCTCGACACGACCGTACGCAGAGTAATAGAGAACGAGGATATTTTTCATGGACATTTTGCCGGGAAGGTTGAATGGAGAACGATGTGCCTGTTTGAAGGCACCGCCAGCTTAGGGCGCGGCGGGATTGGAGCTCGGCCAACGCGGTAGCAATGTCGGACAATGCAACGCGAGCGGCCGAGCTTGCAGGTCCGGTGGCCGGAAAGGCCGCTTCTTCGGCAGTCCGGTACATCGGCTGGACATTATCTTTTCCGTCTTTCCCAACGACGGAGACGAGCCGATGCCTTCCAAACGTCCAATCCCTTCCATGCGTTTCTATGCAGCCGCGGTAATGCTGTCAGCCGTCGCCGGCCTCACAGCATGTGTTCCCGCACCGATCGTCCGCCACGAAGGCGCATCCGTGCCGCAGCAGGGGTACGGGGGCGCCCGTGAACGCATCGGCGATATCGACTTCTGGACGCATGGATCGCCGCCGGGAGAATACCGGGTCATCGGATATACCACCGTCGAATCGCAGGACGATCTGATCGGCCGGCGAATTCTGCTGTCGCGCGTTGCTGCGCAAGTGAGGCGGGCTGGGGGCAATGCGGCGATCCGAATCAGCGAGACGTCGAAGCCCAGCATTGCGTACCAGGCAGGCGGCGTTTCCCGCATCGAGAATAGGCGCATTGTCGAGATTGCGATCATTCAGTACCGAGACTGAGTAGTGTTCAACTTCATGTCATCCGCACGGAAAAACTTCTTATGAAAATTACCCTGTCCGGCCAGCTGGAATCGATAACGCGCTACCCCGTCAAATCATTTGCCGGCGAAGGTCTCGGCATGGCATACGTGTCGAGGCAGGGAATCGAATTCGACCGCCAGTACGCCATCGTCGATGCCGAAACCGGAAGACTGGCCAATGCCAAGAATGCCAAGCAATGGCCGGCAATGTACTTCTATCGATCCCATTGCCTGGACACGCTGCTTTCACCGGTTCAGCTGCCACATGTCCGCATTACCTTGCCCGACGGCTCCAGTGTGGCTTCCAGTGATCACGATGCGAGCCTGCGGCTTTCCCGGGCATTCAACCGTCAAGTGCAACTCAGATCCGCTTGCGAAGAGGCGACCCGCGGCGAATGGAATTCCTTTGTCGATATCGCCCCGATTCATCTGGTCACGACCGCGAGCCTCGCCATGCTGAGCGACGCCGGCCTGCCGTTAGAAGAAGGCGCGATCCGGTTTCGTCCGAACCTGGTGATCGACACCCGTTTCCAACGCGGCTTTGTAGAGAACCGGTGGATAGGCAAAGTGGTTTCCGTGGGCGGCGTCCGCCTGCGCGTCGTCGATGGCACGCGGCGGTGCGCCCGCATCACCCTGCGTCAACCGACGAGCGAGAAGAATCCCGGGTTGTTCGAACACATATTGAAGGTCAACGGCGGCAAGCTCGGCGTCTACGCGGAGGTTCTCAAACCGGGTTTCATCCAGGTCGGCGATGCCGTGATCCTGCACGAATAGAGCCTTCTGTTCGAACATCGTTACCGCAGGGAAGCTGGCCTTCAGTGCCGCATCGGGCACAATCCGGCCAGATACGCTTCATCCCCTGCCATGGCCGATTCTTACGGCTTTTGCGGAACTATACTGTGGGTAATTGCCAAGGAGGATCAAACCATGCGTATCGCAGTCCTTGCCTTTCCCGGAGTGCAAATGCTGGATGTCGTGGGGCCTGCCGACGTCTTCCATGAAGCGGTGCGGCAGGCCGGCACACCGGGTGCGTACAAGCTGGAAATCGTTTCAACCGTGAATGGGCCGATCCGCGCGTCGAATGGAATGCGCTTTTACCCGGACAGTACGATCGACACCATCGAACCCGGCATCGACACGCTCCTGGTGGCTGGCGGACCCAGCATGCAGTCGGTCGAGGACGACCAGCGCCTGACCGGATGGCTGCAGGAACAGGCGCGGCATGTGCGCCGTCTCGGTTCAGTCTGTTCGGGCGCGTTCATTCTGGCAAAGTCGGGCGTGCTCGACGGCCGCAGGGTGACGACCCACTGGAACTCCTCGGCGCGCCTGGCTCGCTCCTTCCCCAAGGTCAAGGTGGAAGCCGACCAGATCTACGTGCGCGACGGTTCGATCTATACCTCTGCCGGCGTTACTGCCGGGATGGATCTCGCCCTGGCCCTCGTCGAGGAAGACTTCGGCCGTGGAGTTGCCCTGAAAGTGGCGCGAGAGTTCGTGATGTTCCTGAAGCGCCCGGGCGGGCAGGCGCAATTCAGCGCGCACCTGGCGGCGCAGACTGCCGAAAAAAGCGTTATCCGGGACGTACAGGTCTGGATACTCGAAAATCTGGACCAGCCATTGACGGTTGACCAGCTGGCTGCGCATGCCGGCATGAGTACACGCAACTTTTCCCGGATTTTCAAGCATGAAGCGCAAACGACTCCGGCGGACTACGTTGAGATGGCAAGGATAGACGCGGCCCGCCGGCTGCTGGAAGAGACCAACACACCGCTCAAGCGGGTCGCGGCGTGGTGCGGCTTTGGCGACCCCAATGGCCTTCGTCGCGCGTTCATGCGCCGGCTGGGCGTGTCCCCGGCCGACTATCGCCGGCGCTTCCAGGACGCTGCCTGAGGCTCATGCACTTTGCGTTGCCGCTTTCTCGCGTTCCGTCCTTTCAGTGACATCGCGTGCAACCGCCACCGATCCCAGGACAGTGCGTGCCTGATCGACAACCAGGGCAAAGCTCATTTCGATGTAAAGTTTCTTCCCGGACTTGTGCAGGCCGCGGGTCAGCGTCGGGCGCCCGTTCAGGCGCGTGACGCCGCTCTGGATGGCAGCGTCGAAGCCGCGCCAATGCGCCTCGCGAAGACGCTCGGGGATGATCAGGTCCAGGCTCTGTCCGAGTGCTTCGAAAGCGCTATACCCGAATAGCGATTCGGCCGCCCGGTTCCATCGTCGTATCGTGCCGTCCGTGCCGGAATAGATCAGGGCCTCGGCCATCTGCTCCAGTATCGCGTCTTCGAGCGAAATTTCACCATCCATCTCAACCTCCATCAGGCTAATCGCCCCAGGCAAACGGCAGCGGCTCGTCATCTTTCCGCTTGGGGTCGACGACCTCCTGGATGCGAGGGCGCGATATGTCATAGCGGCGCGCCAGTTCGGTAACGCCTACTCCCTGGCAGTAATCGGTAATGATCTTTGCTCGCAGCTCTCGCGGCAGCTTCCCCGCGCGGCCGCTTCTTTTCCCTGCCGATCGCGCGGGTTCGGAACAGGGCTTCGCCCGCGCCCGCACCCGATTCTTTTCAATGTCGACCACGGCGCTCAGCGTTTTAAGCATCAGCCTTCCCGCATCGGATTGCAGACGCGCCGCGCCGAGTTCGAGGACGATGAGATCGATCCGCTGCGCGTCCAGTGCCTGGAGCGTGGCCAGGACATCTTCGGCGTTGCTTCCGAGGTGATGCAGCTTCGTCACCACGATCGTATCCCCGGCCTGCAGGTGATGCAGCATTTCCGTGAACCTTGGCGCCCTGCTTCTCGGGCCGGGCGCCGCTTCATCTGCAAACCAGCGCTTGATGCGGTATCCGCCATTTTCGATTTCACGGCGAGCATCCTCGGCGGCTTTCTGCTCATTTCCGATGCAGCTATAGGCAATGATTTCCATCGTTGAATTTCCTCACCGTAACCATCATGAAACCGGGTGTCCATTCGCGAAGCAGAACCGGACGACTGATTGTTGATTATGCATCTGAATTTGTACAAACACACGCGCGCCCGGTTTCCGGAACGCCAGGGAAACAGGTTTCATCTAATGGGTAAGTGCAGAGATGCGTATCGATTCCCCCTGGAGAGGCAGCGATGAATACCTTCGACACTCAGCTCACGTCCCGCGAAGTGGTGGCAGAAGGCACATCGGCCTTTCACTTCAGGAAGCCGGACGGATTTGTCTTCAAGCCGGGTCAGGCCATCGATCTTGTTCTCGAACTTCCCGGGCAGGAGGGAGAGACTGCTCGTCATGCTTCTCTCTGGTAAGCGCTCCGTTTGAGGACGAGCTCGTTATCGCGACGAGAATGCGGGACAGTGTGTACAAGCGTGCACTCGGCGCCCTTCCGGCCGGCGCGATGGTCAGGATAGAAGGACCGTTCGGCTCGCTCACCTTGCACAGCGATCGGACGCGTCCTGCTGTCTTCCTCGCGGGCGGCATCGGGATTACGCCATTCATGAGCATGCTGCGACAGGCCGCGCGGGACGGCCATGCCCGGGACCTGATCCTTATGTATTCGAACAGGCGGCCGGAGGATGCGGCATTTCTGGATGAGCTTCAGGCGATTGCGAAGCAGAACAAGGGCGTCAGAGTGATTGCAACCATGACGGATATCGCCAGGTCAAAGCGGCCATGGGATGGCCGCGTCGGCGCCATCAACGACGCCTTAATCGCAAGTGTCAATGCCGATGTCACTCCGGTTTATTACCTGGTCGGTCCGCCGGGCCTGGTGGAAGCGCTGAGGGACACGCTAAACCGGATGGGAATCAGCGATGACGACATTCGCAGCGAAGAATTTTACGGGTACTGATTCTCGTCATTCGGCACGCCAGCCGGACAGGAAGTCTTCTGCACAACGCAAGAACGCGCCTGGCAAGCGCGGGCTGCCGGGCCAGGTCGTGCTGGTCCTGCAGGGCGGCGGTGCTTTGGGTGCGTATCAGGCCGGCGTGTTTCAGGCTATGCATGAAGCAGGCATCGAGCCGGACTGGATCGTTGGAACTTCCATCGGCGCGATCAACGCTGCCCTCATCGCAGGAAATCCGCCGGATGGGCGCATGGCGCAGTTGCGCAGGTTTTGGGGAAGCATCGAGCAGCATATCGGGAATGAGCTCTCCCGGTATCTATCACCTGCCATCGACCATGCGCTCGCCAACCTGCTGACGGTCGCCGCGGGCATACGCACATTTTTCATACCGAATCCCTTGGCAATGTTCGGTCAGCATGCGGCGCTAGGCACAGGAAAGGCTGCGTACTATACGACCGAACCCTTGCGCCGAACGCTTTCCGAACTGGTCGATTTCGGCTGCATCAATGAAGGTCGTACACGGATCTCCCTCGGTGCCGTCAATGTGCGCAGCGGAGAAATGACGTACTTCGACAGTCGTGAGGCGTCCATTTCGATGGACCATGTGATGGCATCGAGCGCGTACCCGCCGGCGTTTCCGGCAATCGGCATCGACGGCGATTTTTACTGGGATGGAGGGATATATTCAAACACGCCCATCGAGGCTGTACTCGATGACAATCCTCGACGCGACTCAGTGATCTTTGCCGTCGATGTATGGAACCCGGAAGGATCGATGCCGGAGTCGCTCTGGCAGGTTGCCGGCAGACAGAAGGAAATCCTCTACGCGAGCCGGACCAAGAGCCATCTTGCGAGACAGAAGCAGATACATCATTTGCGGCATGTCATCCGCGAACTGACAAAGGACATTCCCGAGAAGGGGCGAAGATCGCCGCGAGTCAAGGAGCTGGCTTCCTGGGGTTGTCACACGACGATGCATGTCGTCAGGTTCGTGGCAAGCGGCCTTCGCGATGAAGACCACTTGAAGGACATCGACTTCACCCCTGCCGGGATCGATGCCCGCTGGAAGGCGGGTTATGCGGACGCCAAGCGCATGATCGATGCCGCGCCATGGGAGGCTGTCGTGGACCCGACGGAGGGCGTGGTCATCCACGATATGCCGGACGCCGTCGGGAAGCCGGTGGCCGCGGGCATCGATGGCTTCGAAGGAAGGACGAAATAGGCGCGGCTTCAGTGCCAGTTTGCGTCAGGCTGAGGCCGAAGCCGCCGCGCGGCCTCGATCACTTCCTGCAATTCCACCGGGTCGCTATGGGGATCGTCATCAAGGGAAGTGACCCGGTTCAGCTCCTTTTGCCAGCGCCTGAGCTCATCGACATAGGGTTGATACGGCACCCGCCTCAGACGCCCGTCGTCCGGCACCAGATCAGCAATCCCGTTGTGCAGCCACTCACCGGTATGCCAGTCCGGCATGTCGACCGCGGGAAAGAGGCAGACGCCATGCAGGTCCATTCCGCGGTTGACCGCTGCCAGCGATTCCTGCATGACGTCGCGCAACCATTCCGGGCGGCCCTTCGACATGCCGCTGGTTTCGCCGATGATCATCGGCCGCTTGTAGCGATCCCAGATACGGTGCAGCAAGACGCACAGCGGTTCGATGCCCGGGTGCCCGGGTTCCAGCGCCTTGTGCGGGCCCTGTTCCCGATACTCCATCTGCCCGAAGGAATAGTTGTTTGCGCCGACGATGTCGAGGATGTCCGGCGCGCCGCCCAATTCCGGCCTTTCCTTGCCGTACAGGATGTCCCATGCCCGAAAGGTATCGACATGCGTCTCGTGCGCGGCTGCTTCGGCCAGGTCCGGGCGGTCGGCGGGCGCGATGACCTGCACCAGGGGATCGACGTGAACCATGCGGGCATCGGGCAGTACCGAGCGAATGGCTTTCACGCCGCGGATGGCCGCCAGGCACAGCGCCTCGCGCAGGGCTTCGCGCTCCTGGCGGCTCTTGCAGTAGGGAGCGACCCAGCCCCATTCGCCGCCGCAGAACGCGAAGAAGGTGATCTCGTTGATCGGCGTAAAGTAATACGGGCCCGGCAGATGCGTCGAGACATGGCGTGCTGCCGCTTCGCAATACTGCTCGAAGCGGAGGCTGAAATCGGGCGAGAATGGATCGAGGCCGTCCGGATAGCCGTAGTGGCACAAGTCCCACAAGGGAAGGATCTTCGTCTCACGGCATGCGGCGATCATGGGTTCGATCCAGTGGAAGTCGAAACCGCCCTGCCGCGCCACCAGCGGCCAGGGAATGCCTTCGCGGGCAACGCCTATTCCGAGTTGCCGCAGCAAGCGGTAGTCTTCCAGTGCATGCTCGCGGTGCTGGGTCTCGTCGACGAGGTCGCGCCGGCGTCCATCCTTCCACAGAAAGGTGGAGCACTCGAAGCCGGAGAGAAAGAAGGTCGGGAAGATTCCAGGTCGGGTGGCCATGCGGATGAGATGGCGGTCGAAATGCACTGGTTCCCAATGCCGCAGTGCGGCGTGCCCTGCAAACATGGCTTGCCTTTTGCATGCTGACCTTCCTCCCCAGTGCGCCTTTCTTTACAAAATGAAATATGGAAGATAATCCCGCCCGCCGCGCCGTAACGAAAATCGACACTTCATTCCTGGAGCCCCAGGCACTGTTGCAGGCGGTATTTACGATCGAAACAGTGGGCGTGCTGTTCTTCAACCTCGACGGCACGATTATCGATGCCAACCCCGCATTCGAGCGCATGTGCGGATACACCCGCGATGAGCTGTGTACAACGGGACATTGGAAGCAGCTGACGGATCCCCAGTTCTTCGAAATTACGTTCAAGGTGGCGGAACGGCTGGCGGCCACGGGCCGAACTCCGCCTTACGAAAAACTGATGGTCCGCAAGGACGGCACGCAGTGGTGGGGATTGTTCGCGCCGACCCGCCTTTCCGGAAGCGGCCTCGAGTCAAAATGTGCAGAGTTCATCCTGGATATTACGGAGCGCAAGCGTGCGGAAGCGGCGCTCGGCGAAAGCGAGGAACGATTCCGCTCGCTGGTACAGGGATTCGCGCAGGCGGTATGGGAAACGGATGCGGAGGGTGTCGTGGTCGCCGATTCGCCGAGCTGGCGTGCCTACACCGGGCAGACAATCGAGGAGTGGATGGGCGACGGCTGGCTGAATGCGGTCCATCCTGACGACCGGGATTTCGCCCGCCGCGAGTGGCACGAGGCACTGCAGGAAGTAAAAGTGGCGAACGCGGAGTTCCGCCTCAAGTTTGCCAAAGGCGGCGATTGGCGCTGGACCAACGTGCGCGTGGCGCCGATCTTCGATGCCGGCGGGGCAGTCCGGAAATGGGTGGGCATCAATATCGATGTCAATGAGCAGCGGTGCATGCAGGAGGCGTTGCGCGCCTCGGAGGAGCGCTTGCGCGCGCTATTCGATTCAATGAACGAGGCTTTCGCCATCATGGAGGCGGTGCCGGACGAGGCCGGGAGCATCGCGGACTATCGCTTCATCGAAACCAATCCGGCCTTTGACCGGCATACCGGACTGGGCGACCCGCGCGGCCACTCCATAAGAAGCCTGCTGCCGGACAACGAGCCGATCTGGACAGAAAGATTCGGGCGCGTCCTGCATGCCGGCGAACCGGTGCAGTTCGAGGCGTATGTCGCCGCGCGCGACCGCTGGCTCTCCGTATCCGCCACCCCGCTCGGCAGCGACAATGACTTGCGCCTCGCGGTTGTCTTCACCGATATTACCGATCGCAAGCAGGTGGAAGAGCAAGTACGCCATGCCTCACTGCACGACGCACTGACCGGGTTGCCGAACCGCAGCATGCTTTTCGAATACGCGAGCCATCTGTTGCCGCATAACAGGCGCACCAGCCACTCCGCTGCTGTCTTGTTCCTGGACCTGGATCGCTTCAAACCGATCAACGACACCCATGGTCATGCGGTCGGAGACCTTGTGCTGAAAGAAGTGGCGTCGAGGCTGCTGGCAGGAACGCGGGCGGAGGACATTGTCGTTCGCCTGGGCGGAGACGAGTTTGTGATTCTCCTGCAAGACCTCAAGAGCCGGAGTGCGGCAGCGGAAGTCGCCAGGCACATCCTGGACCGCATCAATCAGCCATACCTTATCGGCGACCTGTCGCTCTCATTATCCACGTCGATCGGCATCAGCACATTTCCCGGCGACGGGCAGGATCTCGATACGCTGATCAGTCATGCCGACACCGCCATGTACCAGGCCAAGCAAAACGGCAGCAATAACTATCAGTTCTATTCTCCGGCGTATTCGGCTGAAACGAGACTGCTGCGCATCATCGAGCAGCAACTCAAGAGTGCACTGCGCAACAACGCGTTCCAGCTTCTCTACCAGCCGGTGATGGATGTGGAAACCGGCCGTATCGTGAGCGTGGAAGCGCTGCTGCGCTGCAGGGAAACCGGCATCGGGCCAGACCGCTTCGTGCCCGTGGCCGAAGCCACCGGCATCATCAATCCGATCGGGCGCTGGTTGCTGTCGGAAGCGGCGCGGCAGCACAAGGCATGGCGCGACCACGGCTTGCCGTTGATCCCGATCGCAATCAATGTATCGGTCGTCGAATTCCGCGATCGGGACTTTCCCGAGAGATTCGCCAGCACCTTCAGGGAACACGGCATCGACACGAACGCGCTGCAACTGGAAGTGACCGAAACCGCGGTGATGGACGACATCGAGCATACCGTCATCATTTTGTCCCGCCTGCAGGCGCTGGGCGTGAAGATCCTGCTCGATGACTTCGGCACCGGTCATTCCAGCCTCGCCTATCTTGCGCGCCTTCCGCTGAACAAGGTCAAGATCGACAAGTCGTTCGTGCTGCCGCTCGATAGCGATACAACCAGCCGCGTGGTGACCAATGCGATGATTGCACTCAGCCGCACCTTAGGCCTGGAAGTCGTGGCCGAGGGCGTGGAGACCGAAAGCGCGCTCGACTATATCCGCTCGCACGGCTGCACGCAGGCACAAGGGTATTACTTCGGGCTGCCGATGTCGGGCGACGAATTCGAGCATTGGTACCGAGGGTCTCGACTCGCTGATCCCGCACGCCCCGTGATCTGAGAGCGATCGGCCTTCCAAACGGCAACCCTTGCCTGCAGCAGTTCCGCCGCTGTCAGCTCCCGTATCCCTAATCGCATCACCTATTCCTGCGTGGCAGCGCCCTTGGTCTGCAAAGTCAATTGATGAATGTCATCCGGTTTGCTTCGGCATAGGGAAGCCCGAGGGCGGCTGAAATCCGTTCATTTATAGTCGATCAGGGCGCTTATCAACATCACTTGTTTGTCCAGCGGATCGGCATCCGGTGAGTCGTGGTGAGGTCCAGGCCAGCAAAAATTCTACTAACAGGAGACTCAATGAAGACACGACTTCGCACGACGGTGCGCGGGTTGATTCCCGTGCTTGCGCTACTGGCTGTTGGATCGGAAGCGGCGGCCAACACGCTGAACCAGAACGCTTCCTGGACCATCGACCGCACCGGCACCACGACCAAGTACCGCGTGGTGTCCTACGGCGACTCGATCTACGCCGGCTACAACGGTTCGATCAGTAACGCGGCCAAGTACGCGGGCCCGGTGGTGCAGGCCGAGTATCTGTCGGCGCTGTGGAATGCCGACATGGAGCAGGTGCGCCGTACGAAGTCCGGCGCGGTGGCCTCGGATATTTACAACAACAAGATCGTGGCCGAGCGGTCTTACATGCAGCACAGCGCAACGCGCGTGGTGGCCTTCGAGATGTGCGGCAACGATGCGCTGCAGGCACGCACGGCCTTCAAGAACCAGACCGGCACCTGCAATACCAGCGGGCTCGATGCGGCACTGAGCAACTGCAAGACTTACGTGGCGAGGGCGATGGACTACATCAACGCCAATGCCTATGCCGGCACCAAGCTCAAGATCGTCTCCAACCTGCACTACCCGGGCTATGCCGCCGACAACGTGCAAAGTTCCTGCAGGAGTGCGGCGACCGGCACTACGGTGAGCATACAGAATACGCTTTTGCCCTATCTCGCCAAAATCAATTTCGCGATGTGCGAGTACGCCCGGCAAAAGGGTTTCGCATGCGTGGACGCGTTCGCGCAGTACATGGCTGCCGACTACGACAGCAACGGCGACGGCAAGATCGATTCCGACGCGCTGCGTTATGTCGCCGGCGAGAGCGAGGCGGACTACGTGAATCGCATCACTACGACACTGCGTTCGACGCTGCGTGACTCCAACACCCACTTCGTGTCCGCCAGCCGGAGCTATGACTACATCCAGTCCGACGACACTCACCCGACCTATACGGGAGGTACGGTCACTTCCGGCCTGTTTGGCAGCAGTAGCGGCACGGGTGCGGCGCGCTACACGTCATTCACTGATGGCAAGAATCCGATCTGGAACCAGTATGGCCATGAGCGTCTCGGCTGGGGCTTGTCGACCTTCAATCCCCCTGCCCCGTAAGCCAGGGAGCAGTCAACGATGAAAACGCCACGCCGCTCCGGCCAGGCACGGGCCGAACCGGTCACAGACCCGGGCGGCTGGCGCCCATCCCCCGGCTACCTCGCGATTGCGCTCGCGCTGGCCGTAGCCAGTCTCGTCTTTCTGCTCAAGCCGTCCGAGGAGGCCGACGGTCCCCGGCCATCGAAGGCGGCGTCGACAACGCAGCGTGAGACGATCCCCATGTGGACACCGCCTGCGATAGCCGTGCCGCAAGCGGAACAAGAGGTGCCGCCGGCCGCACCGGAGCAGCATGTGGAGGGAGATGCAGACCCGACGCGCGATCTCACTTTCTACGTTGCCCGCGGAGAGAAGCCGACGATGCCGGAGGTGATCGAGCGTCTGCAACAGGCCGGTGTTTATACCGGTCTCGGTGCGTTCACGCCGCCGGGCACCAGCCCGCCCCTGGTCGGCATCGCGGTGCCGGAGGATTTCGAGCTTCCGCCCGGTTACGTCCGCCACTATCAAACGACAGATGACGGCCAGCGCGTCGAGGCCATCCTGATGTACTCGCCGGACTTCCAGTTTGTCGATGCCTCGAAGCAGCCGCTAGCGATCCCGAAGGACCGCGTCGTGGTGCCGGAACACGCTCCACCCGGGCTGGCAATCCGGCGGGTCGAGATTCCCAAGCCGGTTGAGCCGCAGTGAGCCGCGTGTTGAATGTCATGGCACGATCGGCACATCCCGTGGCCGGCATCCTCGGCAGCGCGATCCTGGCCGGCCTGTATGTCCGCGGTGGTATCGGCTGGGTCATCGGCTTCGTGATTCTCGTGCCGTGGTTGCGTGTACTCGACGCGAAGCGGACGCTCGGTGGCATTCTGCTCAGCTCCTGTGCCATGGCGCTTGCGTTCACCGCGGCAGTTTTCGCCTGGTTCGGGAACGCCATCGGCAGCTATACCCAGATTGGAACGGCCGCCGGTGTGTCATTACTCCTTCTCGCCGCGCCGTTATTGCAGCCGCAATTCCTCGCCTTTGCGCTGGTGCGCCACGCGGCGGTCCGGCGGTACGGCCCTGTTCTCGGAGCATGTGCAGCCGCCGCGGCATGGTTAGCGACGGAGTGGCTTACGGTCAAGCTGTTCGGCCACGTGCTGAGTTATACGCTGGGCTACGGACTCTATCCCTCCACGCTCTTGCGCCAGGCTGCGGACGTAGGCGGTGCAGCAGGCCTCACGTTCATGCTGCTGCTGGCGAACCAGGGCGTGGCAGCTGTCATCGCGAATCGCCCCAAGGGCGTGCGCGCCATGATCCGGCCCCTTGCGTTCGCCGCGCTGGTACCGGCGCTGCTGGCCGGCTACGGCCTGACTACGCTCACCGCCGAGCCTGCAACAAGCGATTCACTGCGCATCGGAATGGTCCAGTCCAACATCGTGGACTATGAACGCCAGCGCCAGGAGAAAGGCGCTCATGCTGTCGTCCGCGAGGTGCTCGACACGCACTTTGCAATGACCTACGACGCCGTCGTACGGCAGCGCGCGCATGCGGTGCTCTGGTCGGAGACGGCCTACCCTACCACCTTCGGCAATCCTAAAAGCGACGCAGGCGCTGAACTGGATCGCGAGATCCTTGCCCTCGTCAATGCGGCCGGCGTACCGCTTGTGTTCGGTACTTACGACCGCGACGCGAACGGTGAATACAACGCCGCAGCCTTCCTCGAACCGGGCACCGGGCTGCTGGGTTTTTACCGCAAGAGCAGCCTCTTCCCGCTGACCGAGTACGTACCCGCCTGGCTCGACGGACCGGCTCTGCGGCGTTGGCTGCCGTGGACCGGAACCTGGCAGCCCGGAGCGGGTGCGCGCGTATTCCCCCTGCGCCTGGCCGACGGCCGCGAGATCCCCGTGCTGCCAATGATCTGCCTGGATGACATGAATACCGGCCTCGCCATTGAGGGCGCACGCCTGGGCGCGCAGGTCATCCTGAGCATGTCAAATGATTCCTGGTTCACGGCCGCGCCAGGGATGGACATGCATCTTGCCGCCGCTGCATTCCGCAGCATCGAAACGCGTCTTCCGCAGTTCCGTGTCACACCGAATGGCTACAGCGCCGTGATCGACGCGAGGGGCAGCGTGATCGCCAGCGCCGGAAAAGGGGAACGCGCACTGGTGGTGGACGACGTGCCCGTCGGCGCCCCGGTGCCTACGCTCATGGTGGCCTGGGGTAACTGGGTCGGCCCCGTGTCCATTGCATTCCTTGCGCTGCTGGGTGCGTTGGCGGCAATCCGAGCACTGGTGCGGCACAAGGCGGAGGAAGCGCCCGAGCCGCTCGCGGCGATCACATTCCCCGTCAAGGTTGCCGTGTTACCGCCCGCAGCCCGCCTCGCCGCAGGCGTGCTGCGCACATTCGCGCGCGGAAGCCTGCTCTGGATGGGCGCGGCAATACTGTTCGGCGATACCTTGCGCGGAAACACGCTGGCGCAGATTCGTACCTTCGCCGGTCTTTTCCTTGTGCCGGAAATCGCCTCCTGGTGTGTGCTCCATGCCTTTGCTGCCCGCGCCTCGATGGAAAACGGCAAGCTCGTGCTGGCGAGGGGCGTGCATCGCCTGGAGCTTGCCGTGCGCGATATCGCCGCCATCCGTCCCTGGCGCGTACCTGTCCCGTGCCCGGGCGCCACCCTGCAGCTGGTGTCGGGCGAGCGCTGGCGGTACGGGCTGGCGATAGCCCAGCCTGCTGCCCTGGCGCGGGCACTGTTCCCCGCGGGGCGGGCGTCGAGGCAGGCGGCGGAGCTGACGTATGCGAAAGTCCGCGCGGCCGTGCGGCGCGGCCGCCTTGATCATCCGTTTGCCAAATTCGTCCTGTTTCCAACCTTGCTCGCCATCCCGGCGTTTCGCCTGCACCAGCACATTGCCTTCGGCAGCAGTTTCGGCGAATACGACTTGTTCGGCCTGAAGGCTTATCTCATTGCCTTCTCGCTCTGGTGGGCGGCATGGACGATTGGTGTCGTGTTGAGTGCCGCGGCATTGCGCGCAGCGGTGGAAGCCGGCACGCTGCTTGCGGTAGTCCTGCGGCCGGTGAAGGCGACGGAAGCCCGGCGCTGGCTTGAACGCTTCAGCCTCGCGGCGCTCTACATCGGCCCGCCGTCGTGGCTGCTGCTGCATGTTTATGGGAGCTGATCATCGCCAAATGGGGCCGATGTGCCGCGATTTCATCGCAGCCTACGGTTCTGCCCTGTCGCGACAAGCGCTCCCGCAATCGGCGCCAGTCAAGTCAGGAGCGGGTAGTCCCTGCGGGAAGCGGCGGGCTGCGCCTCCGTCGTCTCCAGCACCTGTACCGCCGCGGCATTCAACTTGAAGACCCCGACCGCACGGGCGAGGATGGCCGCTTCTTCGCGCATGCGTTCGGCAGTGGCGGCGGCCTCCTCGACCAATGCGGCATTCTGGTTGGTCGCTTCATCGATCTGCGTGAAGGCCTCGTTGACCCGCACGATCCCGGTGCTTTGCTCGATGCTGGCGGAGGAGATTTCCCCGATGATGTCGGTGACCCGCTTGACGCTGGTCACCACCTCCTCCATCGTTGCCCCCGCCTGTCCGACCAGTTTGCTTCCCGCGTTGGCGCGGTCGACTGAATCGCCGATCAGTTCCTTGATTTCCCGGGCCGCGCCGGCACTGCGTTGCGCCAGGTTGCGCACCTCCGCCGCGACCACCGCGAAGCCCCGGCCCTGATCGCCGGCCCGCGCCGCTTCCACCGCGGCATTCAGCGCAAGGATGTTGGTCTGGAAGGCGATGCCGTCGATGACGCTGGTAATGTCTGCAATCTTTCGTGCCGACTCGTTAATGGATTGCATCGTCTCCACCACCTGATTCACCACGGCGCCGGCCCTGAGCGCGACGTCGGACGCGCTGTCCGCCAGATGGCGGGCCTGCTGGGCGTTATCCGCATTTTGTTTGACGGTGGAGGTCAGGACGTCCATGGAGGCGACGATGCGCTCCACCGAGGCTGCCTGCTGCTCGGTGCGCGCTGCCAGGTCCATGTTGCCCTGGGCGATTTCGGCCGAGGCCACGCTGATGGTGTCGGTGCCCTGCCGAACCTCGGCGACGATGCGTTCCAGGCTTTGGTTCATGGCCTTCAGGTTTTGCACGAGGATGCCGGTCTCGTCCTGGCTCTTGACGTCGATAGTGGCGGTCAGGTCGCCTTCCGCGACGCGCTTGGCCAGGTCCACGGCCTGGTCCAGCGAACGGACGATGCCGCGGGTCACCAGTACGCCGATCGCCACGGCAAGCAGACAGGCGCCGCCGGCCAATGCCAGCATGAGGACGACCGCCCGTGAAGCCGATTCGACCGCGGAGCGGCTGCTTTCATCCATCGCCGCTTCATGAAACGCGACGACGTTGTTCAGGGACTGGAAATAGGCGAGCTGCGCCGTCTCCACCCTGGTGTAGAGAACATCCCTGGCCTTGTCGCGCTCATCCGCGATGACGAGCTGCTTGAAGCTGTCGAGTTCCGCGGCGAAATCCGCGTGCGTCTCGTTCATGCTTTTCTTGAGGTCGCTCTCCTTCGCCGACAACGACGGTTTCCGGTTCAGTTCGCCCAGGCTCTTGTCCGCAAAGGCCATCGATTGCTCGAGGTCGGCGACGCGTGCCTTGATCTCTTCCGCATCTTCCAGGAGCAGCATGTCGCGCATGGCCTGCACGACATCGTGCAAGTCGGACTTGACGCCGTTCGCCAGCACGGTTTGCGGATAGCGCTCGGTGGCGTCCACTTCGATGTCGTGCTTGATGCTGATCAGCTTGGCCGCCCCGAACAGGATCACGGCAACCATCAGTGCGATCGCCATGCCGAAACCTAACGCCAGGCGCTGTCCGATTTTCATTCTGGCGATTCTCATGCTGTCTCCGTTTGAGTCGAGGAATCCGGGCCCGCGTTCACGAAACAGTTGTCGAAAAAATGCCCGGCGACCCTTCGATCGCCGGGCAAACGCCATCCCTTGGATGGATGGAGGAGACAACTGTTGCCTATCCAAGTGCGCACCACGCGGCACCTTTCGTGTTAGGACATTCAGCTAAAGATAGGTCAAACGACCAAACAAGTCAAGAGAATGTTCGTCAACAAACAATTCGGCCATGAACCGTAGGCTGGCATGCAATCCCAGCAATCATCGAATGCTTGGGCTATGCTGGGATTGCATCCCAGCCTACGGCTTCAAGAAGGGCTGCGGTGCACTAACCGAATTGCCCGCCGCCATTAATTGGAAGAGAAAACCCATGAGCTTGCCGTCCGGACTTGCGCGGCACATCCTCATTGCCGGCATGAGCCTGCTTTGCCCGCTTTTGTTGCTTGCGGCGCAGCCGCAACTTACCGTGACCGGCGCAGAAGCCGCAGGCAATGCCGACGGCAGCATTCCCCCTTGGAAGCCGGAGACGGGTGACCCCTTGCCGGGCTGGAGCGAAGGAAAAAGCAGAGTCCGCTTTGCTCCGTATGCGAGCGAAAAACCGATCTACGTCATTGATCAAAAGAATATCGACCGCTATGCGCATCTTTTGCCCGCAGGTGCGATCGCCCTGTTGCGCAGCAAGCCGGGTTACACCATGCCGGTGTACCCGTCGCATCGCAGTTGCCGCGTGCCGGAGTTCGTCGCATCCAATACGATGCGCCACAAGGGCGCGGCGCGCATCGCCGCCAACGGCTGGTCCATCGAAAATGCGGTATTGCCGAGCATTCCCTTTCCCCAACCCCGCAGCGGGATCGAAGCACTCTGGAATTACCTCTTGCTTTACCAGGGGGCGGGGATCGAATGGCTGAATAACCGCGTCTATCTTTCTTCGTACAACGCAGGCGGGGAACCGCTGATCTTCAACGGCGACACCCGCGTCTACTATCCGTGGGCCGCGCCCGGGGAGCACAGGATGCAAGCCGGGGATTTGAAGCAAGGACTGCAGATCTTTTCGAAGTACCCGCCGTCCTTGAACGGACAGGCGATCGTGCAGCGATTCTACTTCGACAGACCGCCGGACTCGTTCTATTTCCATCCCGGGCAGCGGCGGGTCCGCCGGATGCCGTCCTACAACTATGATGCACCCTTGATCGGGTTTGAACGGACATACCCCAACGATTCGATCGGCATTTTCAGCGGCAATCCCGACCGCTTCGAATGGAAACTGAAGGGAAAGCGCGAACTGCTCATTCCGTATAACGTGTTCAACTTCACCGACAAGGATGCGGACGGGAACAGCATATTCGGACGGGATTATGTCCTTGCGAGCGGACGCCGCTATGAATTGCATCGCGTATGGGTCATCGAGGGTAACCTGCGCCCAGGGATGCGCCACTCCACGCCGCGCAAGATTCTCTACCTGGACGAGGACAGCTGGGTGGCGGCGGCCGGCGAGGATTACGATGCTGACGGCAAGCTGGTCCGATACAAGGAAGCGGCCGTCGTGCCGATCTGGGAAATCAAGGCTTGCACGTCCCAGTATTCCATGATCCTGTACGACTTCGTGCAGAATCGCTATCTGCTCGACGGCTACGTGACCGATGAGAGCGATCTGAAGTTTCACGTCGAGGCGAAGGCGCCATGGATGCGCTCCGATGAATTCACCGAGTCGGCCTTGCGGCGGCGGACAGGCTACTGAACAGGGAACTTACTGCTTGACCCGGACCGCTACCGGCGCTACCGGCATATGCGGGCTTCGCATGCGCTGCAAGAAATCCTGCAGCGCGCTGGCGGCCAGCGGATGCGAGACGAAGTAGCCTTGGATCTCGTCGCAGTCCAGGTCGTTCAGGATATCCAGCTGCGCCGCATTTTCCACACCCTCCGCCACGACCCGCATGCCGAGCGCATGCGCCATGGTGATGATGGCCGAGAAAAATATCCGGCCTTCATTCCCGTGTTCGATCTCCAGCGTGAACGCCCGATCGACCTTCAGCACATCCATGTCGAGTTTCTGCAACTGCGCGAGCGAGGAGTAGCCGGTGCCGAAATCGTCGACCAGCACCTTCACGCCCATCTGCTGGATCGATGCGATCGTGCGTCTGATATCGGCCACGTCGCCGGTCATCGACGATTCCGTCAGTTCCACTTCGATCAGCTCCGGCGCCACCGGGTGCCTTCTGAACGCGTCGGCGAGGATCGCCTTGATATCCGTTTCATTGAACTGCCTGGCCGAGACATTGATGGAGACGGGCACCAGCTCATCTCCCTGTGCCGCCCACTGCGCCATTTGCGCGAAAACCTTTCCGATGACCAGCTGCCCCAGCTCGATGATCTGCCCGGTTTCTTCCGCGAGGGGGATGAATTCGTTGGGAGAGATGACTCCGCTGGTCGGGTGCTGCCAGCGCACCAGCGCTTCCATGCTGCAGACGCGCCGGCTGTGCACCTCCATGCGCGGCTGGTAGTAGACGACGAACTCATCCTGCTCGATCGCCCTGACCAGTTCCTTTTCACGGCGCAGGCGGCTCTTGATTTCTTCGTCGAAGCGCGGGTCGTAGAAGCGCCATTGCCGGCGGCCGCTGGTCTTGGCCGAGTACATCGCGATGTCCGCCTTGTTCAGCAGGGTTTCGGCATCGGCGCCGTCATGCGGGAGCAGGCTGATGCCGATCGATGCGCTGATGTCCACCACGCCTGCAGCCAGGCGGAACCGGTCGCCCAGGGCGGCCGCGACGCGTTCGGCCACACGTTGCGTTCCTTCCTTGCCCTCCACACGTGTCAGCAGCACGAGAAATTCGTCGCCGCCCAGGCGCACCACCTTGTCGTCGGGGCGGACGGTCTCGACCAGCCTTTCCGCGCATCGGCGCAGCAACTCATCGCCGATGCTGTGGCCCATCGCATCGTTGACGCGCTTGAAGCGATCCAGGTCGACAAACATCAGCGCGACGTCGAAGCCTTCCGCTTGCGCCTGCCTGATCGTCTCCGGCAGGGTGTCCGACAGCCAGTGCCTGTTGCGCAGCCCGGTCAGGGCGTCTTCATACCCCTTGCGTTCCAGTTCCCGGACGTGCGCCTTGCGTTCGGTGATATCGCTGACGGTGACAGCCAGGCCGGAGCCGGAGCGGACGATGCGCCGGTAGAGCCATTCGCAGCGCACAGGCATGTCTTCCGCGACTTGCAGCTCTTCTTCGAGATACCCCTCAGAGAGCGCGTGCTGCAATTTTTCAATCTCGGCCGGGAGTATCGTTTCCGGGAGCAAGGCGGAGAGGTCCTTGCCGAGCAATTGGTCATAGGACATGCCATACAGTTCGGCGCCGCGCCGGTTGCAATCGACGAAGCTGAAGTCGGCGATGCTGCCGTCACGTTGCCATTTCGGCCGCAGCATGTAGAAACCTTCGTTGCTGCGCTCCGTTGCCAGGCGGTAGGTCGAGCGCACTTCCTCGACTTGCGTTTTGCGCAGCCGCAGGCGCCAGGCCATGTAGGCGGCGAGCAGCGCGACAAGAAAAAGTGCCCCGGTGCCCCATGTCATGTAGCGCAGGATGGTTTCCCTGCTGCGCAGGTAGGGCGCCATCGCTTCCTGCTTTTCCAGGCCGGCAATGGAGATCAATCCGTAATCGCCGATCCGCTCCCAGCCGACATACCGCTCTTTCCCGTCATTGAACCTGGCGGCAGGAATTAATGCCACCCCGCTGCTTCCGGTCAGCGCATTTGAAATGCTTATCGCCGGACTGCCGGCACGGGATTCGGCACTGTCGCTGCGCGCGGCAAGCAGGCGGTGGCGCTCATCCGTCAGCGCAAGCAGACCGTTCTGGGCAAGGGTGGTGACGTCATAGCTGTCAGTGAAGTAAGAGGGACTGACGCTGACGAGCACGATCCCCGCAAACTGCCCTTGCCGGTCACGCAGGTTACGGGAGAAGTCGATCGTCGGAAATTGAAACAGGGGGCTGACGCGCGGGCCGCTGATGTGGAGCGTGTCCGGCAGGTCCTGCTTGTGCGGAAGGAAACTGGGATCCTGCGCCAGGGAAACCCGGGGATCATGCGGATGCGTGCTGCTGACCGGATTGCCGTTCTTGTCGACAATGGTCACGTTGATCAAGGGTTCGTCCGTGAACAAGCCGCGCTGGTCCAGGGTCGCCAGGTCCAGGCCGTGTGCGGTCAACTCGTATTCGAGCTGAACATGCAAGGCAAGCTGGTCGATGTTCTTGAGAAACCGCGTCGTCAGCGCGGCGTAGTGGCGGGCAAGCGTGCCGGCGTCGCGCAAGGTCCGCTCCTCGATCGCGCGCCGCTCTTCGTCCAGGTTGCTTGACACGTATGCCCACGCCAGCCCTCCGCCTGCTGCGAACAATGCAGGCCAAAGGAGGATAAGAAGGAGATCTCTCCATCTGCTGGGCATACGTGCCGTCCCGCTTTCACTGGATCATGCGGCTGGTCGGGAATACTTACATACCATTCTAGAGCGAAGCCACAACGTGGCACTCATTTCTTTTTGCCAAGTTCAGCCGGACGCGAGCTCCCAGGCGAGCTCGGCGAACGGCCGGGCGTAGGCGCCCGTCGCCTTGGCCTTTTCATTCGAGGCAATGCCGAGGGAGGCGCGCTGTGCGATCCCTTGCAGGATGCCGGCGAGGCGGAACAGGTTGTAGGCCAGGTAGAAATTCCAGTCGGCGAGGATGGCGTCCAGTTCACCCAGCCGGCCGGTCCTGATGCAGTAGCGCATGATGTACTGGCGTTCGTCGGGAATGCCGAGCGTCGCATGGTCCAGGCCGGCAATGCCTTCGAACGGGCCGGCTTTCACGTGCCATCCCAGGCAGTGATAGCTCAGGTCTGCCAGCGGGTGGCCGAGCGTCGAGAGTTCCCAGTCGAGTACGCCGATGGCGCGCGTCCCCTCTTGATTGAAGACCAGGTTGTCGAGACGGAAGTCGCCGTGGACGAGGGCCGTGCGGGATTCGTCGCGCGCGGTCGGTGGAATGTTTTGCGGCAGCCAGTCGATCAACCGGTCCATTGCCTCGATCGGCTCGGCCGGCTTGGTGGCGGACGCCCGGTATTGTTTCGTCCAGCGCGCGATCTGGCGCTCGAAGTAATTCCCCGGCTTGCCAAAGTCGTCCAGTCCGATATCGGCAGGCTTCAGCTTGTGAAGGGCAGCGATCACGCGGTTCATTTCGTCGTACACCGAGACGCGCGCGCTGCGCGTCAATTCCGGCAGCGATTGATCCCAGAAAATCCGTCCCTGCACGAGTTCCATGATGTAGAAGGCGCGCCCGATGATGGATTCGTCTTCGCAGAGCAGGTGTACTTCCGGAACCGGGACATCCGTGCCGTGCAAGGCTTGCATGACGCGAAATTCCCGTTCGATCGCGTGCGCGGATGGCAGCAACTTGGCGGCAGGCGCCGGCTTCGTGCGCATCACATACGCGCGCGACGGCGTGTCGAGCCGATAGGTGGGGTTGGATTGGCCGCCCTTGAAGCGGCTGACTTCAAGCTTGCCCTCGAAGCCGGGGAGACGGGATGCCAGATAGGTTTCGAGCAGCCGTGTGTCGAAGCCGTCGTGCGCGGATGGGAAGTGGAGATTGTCCATAGATGTGAAAATTGAAATATGGGAAGGCCGGATCGCCCCGTGTCTGTGTGCCGCGCCGGCCATGGATCTTGTGCCTGGCTCGATGCGGCGACTCCCAAGCCCTGCTGCCTACGACACGGAGCGATCGACACTTCTCCTGCGAAGAAAGGCGCGCACGCTCGCGGTGTACCAGCGCGCGCCGTAGCGGCCGCGCACCCCTCTCCTGTTCAAGTCCGCCGCCAGCGCGGCAAAAGATTCGCCGCTGTTGCGGCGCGTATTGAGTTCCATGAGCAGCCGGTGTTCGACCTGGGTGAAATCGATGTCCTCGGCCAGCCCGGCTGGCTGTGCAGCCTGTATGCGCATCACTCTTACGACGGAACGCTTCGGCCGCATTGCCATGGCCAGCTCGGTCAGTTGCCGCAACATGAATTCCGCCGGCCCGTCATGCTCAGTCTTTGCCGACCCCATGACTCCCAACCTCTTTATCGCTGCGCGCCATCCGTCGCGCCTGTTGTTCCAGCGGCCGCAAGTGCAAAAGCCCGAACAGCAAAGTCAGGACAACACTTGTGGCGAGGCTTCCCGGATAGCGTCGAACGAGCTTGAACGCAATGAAAACCTCGATCACATGCACGCCGAGGATCAGCAGCGCGACGATCTGGGTCGTGGCTGCCGCCGGGCCGGTCCACATACCCGTCCAGCCTGCCAGCGCCATCGCGTACAGCAGCAAGCACGAAAATTTGATCAAACCCATCATTGTCCGGCCCATTCCTTTCTGCTTCCGGTGACTTCCGCGGCGGCGCGCGCCTTGCGGTTCACGCGTTCATCGAGCATGTTCGCCATGCCCAGCGCGGACTTGACGGCGCACCACTGCAACGGCTCCGGCAGCGTCGGAGGCGTCTTGTGGCGCAAGGCGGCAAGAAGGGGATGCTCCTTGCCGCAAATCCGTTCGGCAAGCAGCTGACCCATCAGCGACTGGGTGCCGACGCCGTGGCCGGAACATCCCGCGCTGTACAGGATGTTTCGCTCGTCTCCGGTTTCGCCGACTACCGGCAGCGCGTCATAGGCAAGGCTGACGTAACCGCTCCAGCATGAGCGGATGGCGAGGCTACGCAGGGTCGGGAAGCGGTCGTGCAGCGTCGTTTCCAGCGCCCGGTAGGCGTCGCCGTCAGGCACGTTGGGCGTCCGCGAACCATAGACGTAGTTGAGCCGCTTGGTTGTCACCACCAGGGTGTTGCGTGCCGTGAGGCGATGGCTTTCCATGGTCCAGTGCGGCGTGACCAGCCCTTCGCGCCGGGGCCAGCCAAGGGACGCGAGCTGCTGCGGCGACAGCGGTTCGGTCTCGATCGCCGAGACGCGCAGCGGCGCCACCTTGTTGCCAAGCAGGCCGAGCTGCGGCGTATAGGCGTTGGTAGCGAGCACCAGGAACGGCGCACTTGCGCTGCCGTGCGCCGTCTGCACCTTGACGGTCTTGCCGCCGGTGTACGACAGCAGCGCCGTGTTTTCGTAAATCTGCACCCCGGCTTGCAGTGCGGCCCGCCGCAATCCCATCACGTACTTTCCCGGGTCCAGCGTGCCGCCGCTCGGGTAGAAGGCGCCGAACAGGAAGGCAGGCGGAATGCCGCGCGCGCGCATCTCGGCGTGGTCCAGGAACTGTGCGGGGGAACCGAGCTCGATGCCGGTCTGCATGTTCTTCCGCAGTTTCCGCTCCTGGGACGGATGGACGGCTGCGCGGATCACGCCGGAGGCGTTGTAATCGCAGTCGATGCCATATTCGCCGAGCTTGCCTTCCACGTAGGCGACCCCCTCATCGTAGAAGCCGACGATTTTCTTCGCCTGCTCGCGGCCCACGCGCTTGAGGAAGAGGTCGTATTCGAGCCCCTGCCCTCCCACCAGATAGCCGGCGTTGCGCCCGCTCGCGCCGAAGCCGGCGAACTCGCGTTCGAGAACGATGACTTTTGCTCCGCGCGCCGTAAGCTCCAGCGCGGTGGACAGGCCGGCGAAGCCTGCGCCGACGACGATCGCATCCGCGCCGGCATCGCCTTCGAGCGGCGGCTGCAGCGCGGGCGCGTCCACCCATCCGCCGGCCGGCCGAAACTCTGCCGGCCCCGGCGCGGCATTACCTTCCGTGCTCATCCCCGCCTCCGTCAAGTCTTGCTCAGGATATGGACGGCGAGCGCCGCCTCTTCGTGGCCCTGCAAGCCGCCGCCGTTTTCCTGGATCGCGTGGCGCGCACCCAGCACCTGCCGCAGACCGGCTTCGCCGCGCAGTTGCGTGACCAGTTCGTAGAGCTGGCCGATGCCGGTCGCCCCGAGCGGATGGCCCTTGGATTCGAGGCCGCCGGAAGTGTTGATGGGAATGCGCCCGCCCAGCGTGAAGTCGCCGCGCTCGGCCGCAGGTCCGCCCTGGCCGAACGGCACGAGGCCCAGGTTCTCGGCCTGGATGATTTCTCCCATCGCGGAAGCGTCGTGCACCTCGGCGACATCCATGTCATCCGGCCCGAGGCCGGCCTGCTCGTAGGCCTGCAAGGCGGCGAGATGGCCGATGCTCTTTTCCGGTGCGTCAAGCGGCCGGTGCGTGAAGCTGCGGATGACGCTTGCCGCAATCCGGATGCTCCGCTTGCGGTCGGCGCCGATGCGACGCAGGCCCTCTTCGGTACAGATAATTGCCGCAGCGGCGCCATCCGTGACCGGCGCGCACATGGGCAGCGTGATCGGATAGGTGATGGGCGGCGCGGCCAGCACCTCCTCGATGGTAAAAGGCTTGCGGAACTGCGAATGCGGGTTGTGCACCGAATGCTGATGGTTCTTCGCCGACACTGCGGCGATCTGGCGCTGCGTGGTGCCGAAGGTCTTCATGTGATACCGGCACATGGCGGCATAGATCTTCATGAAGCGGCTGTAGGGCCGGTCCGATTCCGATCCGGGCGGCGGCTCGACGCCTTCGCCCAGCCTGGCCAGCGTGGCAAAGTTTTCCTCGACGCGGGACACGTCCCATCCTGCTTCAAACAGCGCCAGCGACTTCGCCTTGTCGGCGACGTTCATCTTTTCCGCGCCGAGCGCCAGTGCCACGTCACATGCGCCCGCCCGCAACTGCTGCACCGCCAGGTGCACGGCGGTGCTGCCGGAGGCGCAGGCATTCTCGACGTTGAACACCGGAATGCCTTCGATCCCGATCTTGCTGAACACGACCTGGCCGGGGATCGAGAGCTGTCCCTGCAGCTGGCCGTTGGTGATGCCGGCGTAAAAGGCCGTGCCGATGTCGGCGGCTTCGCAGCCGGCATCCTGTAATGCGCCGCGTAGCGCCTCGCCTGCCAGATCGTCGATGCTGCGTTCGAGGTGCCGGCCGAACACGGTCATGGCGATGCCGGCGATATAGATGTTGCCCATAGTCTCTTCTTCATGAAAGGCCGGCCCGGAGTTCATACCGTTCACTCATTGCGCCGTCATTCCGACGAAAGTCGGGATCCAGTGTCGTTCATGCGTCGTTTGACGACACTGGATTCCCGCCTTCGCGGGAATGACGGTTTTCCGGGGAGCGGCCGTGGCGATTCTTTTACTTAGATCCTGCGTTCCATGCCCTGCCAGTACTGCTCGCGCAAGTCCTTCTTCAGCACCTTGCCAACCGGGCTGCGCGGCAGTGCGGGGACGAAGTCCACGCTCTTGGGCGCCTTGACCGAGCCGAGCTTCTGCTTGCACAACGCGATGAGCTCATCGGCGCTCGCGCTCTGGCCGGCATTGAGTTCCACAACCGCCTTCACCGCCTCGCCCCACTGCTCGTCGGGCACGCCGATGACCGCGCAGTCCTGGACCGCCGGATGCGCCCAGATGACCTGCTCGATCTCGCTCGGGTAGACGTTGAAGCCGCCGCTGATGATCATGTCCTTCTTGCGGTCGGTGATGTGGAGATAGCCTTCCGCGTCGAGGTGGCCGATGTCGCCGGTATGCAGCCAGCCGTCGACGATGGTTTCCGCCGTCTTGTCGGGCGCCTTGTAGTAGCCCTTCATGACGAGGTCGCCGCGCACGCAGATTTCGCCGGTCTCGCCCTGGGGCAATATCTCGTTGCGTTCGTTCATGATCTCGACGCGGATGAGCGGATTAGGCCGCCCGACCGAGGAGAGACGTTCATCGGACGCCAGCTCGCCGCCGGAAAAGTGCTCGGCCGGCGGCAGATAGGAGATCGACGCCGGTGCTTCCGTCTGGCCGTAGCCGCCGGCCATGACCGGGCCGAACACCTCGATGGCGCGCTTGAGTTTCTCGACCGACATCGGGGCGGCGCCGTAGATGAAGTACTTGAGCGACGAGAAATCCTGCTGGGCGATGCCGGGAATATCCAGCAGCCGATAGATCACCGTGGGCGGCAGGAACAGCTCCGTGACTTTGTGCCTGGCGATTGCGCCAAGCAATGCCGCAGGGTCGGGCTTGGGGAGCACGACCACCGTCCCGCCCTGCGCGGTGCACGGCAGGGAAAGCATGCCCGCCGTGTGCGTCATCGGGGCGGCAGCGAGGTTGACCGGACGCGCGCCCTGATAGGGGAAGGCCATCATGAACTGCGCGTAGTAGGTCTGGAAAGCGCGGTGCGTATTCATCACGCCCTTGGGCTTGCCGGTCGTTCCTCCCGTGGACGAGAGCGTGACGACGTCGTCCATGGCGGCTTCGAGCAGCGGCGCGGTCGATGGCCATCCCGCGCTCCATGTGGACAGCGACGGCGCCCAAGGCAGGTCGGCGTCGATGCATACCCACAGCTTGATTTTCGGCAGCCGGGAGCGCAGCTCTTCGACCACCGGTGCAAATGCCTGCTGGAAGAACAGCACGTCGCAGTCGAAGGCGTCGAGAATGTAGTGGTTCTCCTCGGCCGGGTTGCGGCCGTTGATCGGTATGTAGGCCCCGCGCGCGCGCCACAAGCCCAGCGCGCAGGCCCATGCGATGACATCGTTATCCGCCCAGATCGCGCCCTTGGCATCCCTGTCGAGGCCGCCGGCGGTCAAGGCATTGGCGATGCGGCAGGAAAGCTCGCCTATCTCCTGGAACGAAAATTTGCGTTCGCCCTGGATATAGGCGGTGCCGAACGGGTTGATGCGCCAGCCGCGGTCGAAGAAATCGATGATTGCCATGTCAGGCTCTCCTTTAAAGCTGCGTCACCGTGGCGCGTGCGAGTCCGCGCTGCTCCAGATAGCCGAGCAGGTAGCGGTGGCCGAAGGCCTTGGAGCCGGAAGCAAAGCCGACCTTGGCGGTCTCGCCGTCGAGCAGCTTGAGGACGCCTGCGGCGTGGATTGCGCCGGTCGAGATGTAGGGCGTAATGCCGTGGACCGTGGCGCGCACCGAGGCGAGCTGGCCGCGTCCGATGGCGAAGTCGACGGTGCGCTGGATGGTTGTACGCTCGCGCGGCGGCATCGTCGGCGTGGTCGAGCTGACGACCTGCTTCAGGATCGCGTCCTGTTGTTCGCGCGGCAGATGCTTGTACTCGGCTTCCCATTTCTTGTTGAACGCATGCACCGCCGGCATCACGTTGTTGTCGTAGAAGCCCACGCAGGAAATACAGCTGCGCACGCGCGAATCGCGTTCGAAGTACAGGGGCAGCGAGGTACCGCCCCAGGGCAGGCAGAACACCGGCTGCATGAAGGCAGGATCGGCAACGGTGAACGACGCGTCCGCCGCGTGCGGCACGAGCTTCTTTTCCCACAGGTAGGCCGCTTCATGACGGGCGCCGTCGAAGATAGTTGCCGCCGAGCCCACACTCACGCCTGCCACATTGCGCGGGCCGCGCGTCAGCGTGGCGGTCTCAAGCGCATCGACGCCGGGCGTCTCGAGCGCCAGCTCGGCGGCGATTTCGGCGAAGGTGTACATGTAGGCGTTTGACGACGACATCAGCAATCCGGCCTGGCGGTACAGTTCGCCGAATTCGTCGCGCGCCTTGCGCATGAAGGGTTGCTCGCCGGTGGTGTCGAGATAATGACAGCCGGCCTTGAGCGTCGCTTCGACGGTCGTCAGGCCGAAATCGGAGAACGGGCCGACGGTGTTGCACACCACCTTGGCGCCGCGGAAGGCGTTAACCAGCGCGTCGACGTTGTGCTCCGCTTCGATGATCTCGTAGTCGGCCGATTCGAGGCGCACCACGCGTTGCGCCATCATTTCCTTGATGCGCTTCGCGCTGCGCCCCACTGCGGTGAACGGAATGTTTTCGTCGATCAGCCAGTCCATGATCAACATGCCGGTGTAACCGCTTGCGCCATAAACGACGACAGGATGCTTTGCCAAGATAATCTCCTTGAGAATGGAAGTGGGGTCTATGGAAGTTATGTGCGGCGGGTAGGTACCCGATACCCGATACCCGCCGGTGCTGCTATCTGCTTGCCATGTACTGCGCCAGGTCGTCGATGTCCTGTTGCGAGAGTCCGGCGGTGAGTGCCTGCATCGCGCCGGTAGCGTCGCGCCGCGTGCCGTCCTTGAAGCGCATGAGCTGGTCGCGCAGGTAGTCGTAGCCCTGCCCCGCAAGCCGCGGGTAGGCGTCTTTCCCTTCCAGCGCCTGTCCGTGGCAGGACGTGCAGTTGTTCGCCTTTGCCACCGCTTCGCCGCGGGCCACACGCGCCGGATCGCCGCTGAACGTCGTGTTGGGCTGCGCCTTCATCTTTGCGAAATGCCCTGCGAACGCATCGCGCTCCTGCTCCGTCATGCTGAGCGCCAGCGGCGTCATGGTCGGGTCGTTGCGGGCGCCGCTTGCGAATGCATGCAGCTGATTCTTCAGGTAAGCCTCCGGCTGTCCGGCCAGGCGCGGATAGGTCTGGGCGCGCGCGTTGCCCTGGTCGCCGTGGCAGCCGATGCAGGCGTCGGTTGCGCGCGGCCATGGGCCGGCGACGCGCGTCTCCTCGCTGGAAATCTGTTCGACCTCCCTGCCGAGCTGGACCAGGTTCACGAGATCCGGTCCGTAGACGATGGCGGCCGCCGCTGCCGGTACCAGCAGCAGCCAGGCTGCGATGATCAGAATCCGCTTGCCGCGGCTGCGTTGTTTTGTTGCGTTCGTCATGCTTTTCTCCCTGAAACTGCTTGCAGCGCCTGCAGTGCCGCCTTGTGGCCGGAACGCACCGCGCCATCCATGTAGCCCGCCCAGATGTCCGCGGTTTCCGTGCCCGACCAGATCAGCCGCCCGACGGGCGGATGCAGGGCTTCACCGTACTTGGTGAGGAAGCCGGGCGGCATCGGCGAGACGCAGGTCAGCGTCCAGCGGTCGGCCTTGCCCCAGTCGTGGTCGTGGAAGGCGATGGGATGCAGGGCTTCGTCGCCCAGCGCCTGCGCATAGATGCGCGCCAGCTCTTCCCCGGCTGCTTTCGAGTCGGACGGCAGCATCGCGTTGTTGACGAAGGCGTTGATCACGCCGAACGACACGTCTTCCGGCGAGTTGTCGTAGGCCCAGAGAACCGGCCCCTTCGCCTGCACGACCCAGCCGTTCAAGCCCTTGTCGCGCCAGAATGCTTTCTTGTAGACGTGCGCCGTCTTGCGCGCCGGCGCGGCGGCAGGCCAGCGGCGCTGCATTTCGCGGCGCTTTTCGGGCAGCGGCGGATCGAAGGCGATCTGGTTGCACAGCGGCGGCGAGAGCGCGACGATCACGCTGCGTGCCCGGATCACGCCCTTTGGCGTGTGGATGGCGACCGGCCCGTTCTGCCAGTTCTCGATGCGCAGCACCGGCGTCGACAGCCGCAGCTTGTCGCCCAGGTCTTGCGCCATCTTGACGCACAGCATTTGCGAACCGCCCGAGATGCGCGTCTCCTGCGCGCCGCCCTTGACCGCTTCGAGGCGGTCGTAAATGCAGTCGGCCGAATTGACCATCGAGAGCCAGTGAAGCAGCGAAAGCCGCGACGGGTGCGCGCCTCCCGTCAGCGTCGCGCCGACCGTCCATCCGATCTGGTCTTCCGGGGCGATGTTCTTCTTTGCCAGCCAGTCGCCGAGCGTCATCGCGTCGAACTCGGCCGCGCGCGGGGATTTCCACGGCGCGCCGGACGGCACCAGCTTCGCCATCTCTTCGAGCTCGTGCATCAGCTTCGGGTCGGTTCCGAAGGTGCCGTCGCTTTCGACTGCGGCACGCGCGCCGCCGGCCAGGAGCGACATCTTGCCTTGCCAGTAATGGGGAAATGTGCCGACGCCGAGCTCGCGGGCAAGGTCGGCAACCGCCGTCTGGCCCGGCCCGATCCACTGGCCGCCGGCTTCCGAGAAATAGCCGTTGCCGAGGTCGTGGTTCAGCGTGCGGCCGCCGACGCGGTTGCGTGCTTCCAGCACCACGAAGGATTCGCATCCGGCGCGCTTCAGGTCGCGTGCCGCGGTCAGGCCGGCGAACCCCGCGCCGATGATGGCAATGTCGAGCACATCGCGTTCTTGCGTTGCGGCGTTCGCCGCCGAGGGAAGCGCCGCCGTCGTGACCGCCGCTGCCGCCACGCCCAGGAAGCCGCGGCGGGTGAGCATGGCCGTTTCCGGCGCCTCCTCGCGTTTGGAATGAATGTCGACCATCCTGTTTTCCTCTGAAGTTGGGTTCATCATCCGAGCGATCGCAATGCGTGCAATGCCGCCGTGTGACCGGAGCGCACCGCGCCATCCATGGAAGTCGCCCAGATCTCCGCCGTTTCCGTGCCCGACCAGATCAGTCGTCCCACCGGCGGATGCAAGGCGTCGCCAAATTTGGTAAGCAAGCCGGGCGGCATCGGCGAGGTGCAGGTCAGCGACCAGCGGTCGGCCTTGCCCCAGTCGTGGTCGTGGTAGGCGACCGGATGCAGCGCTTCGTCGCCCAGGGCCTGGGCATAGATGCGCGTGAGCTCGGCCTCGGCCGCCTTCGGGTCGGAAGGCAGCATCCCGTTGTTCACGAAGGCGCTGATGACGCCGCAGGACACATCCTCGGGGGAGTTGTCATAGGCCCACACCACAGGCCCTTTCGCCTGCACGACCCAGCCGTTCAAGCCCTTGTCGCGCCAGAACGCCTTCTTGTAGACATGCGCGGTCTTGCGCATGGGCGCGTACGCCGGCCAGCGCCGTTGCAGTTCGCGGCGCTTTTCGGGCAGCGGCGGGTCGAAGGCGATCTGGTGGCACAAGGCCGGCGAGAGCGCGACGATCACGCTGCGCGCCCGGACCACGCCTTTCGGTGTGTGGATGGCGACCGGCCCGTTCTGCCAGTTCTCGATGCGCAGCACCGGCGTCGAGAGCCGCAGCTTGTCGCCCAGGTCCTGCGCCATCTTGATGCACAGGACTTGCGAACCGCCCGAGATGCGTGTTTCCTGCGCGCCGCCCTTGACCGCTTCCAGCCGTTCGTAATTGCAGTCGGCGGAATTGATCAGCCCCAGGTAGTGGAGCAGCGAGATTTTTGACGGCGGTGCGCCGGTCGTGAGCGATGTGCTGAGCGTCCAGCTGATCTGGTCTTCGGGCGGGATGTTCTTTGTCGCCAGCCAGTCGCCCAGCGTCATTGCGTCGAACTCGGCGGCGCGCGGCGACTTCCACGGTGCGCCGGAGGGCACGAGCTTTGCCAACTCTTCCAGTTCGTGCGCCAGCTTCGGGTCGGTGCCAAAGGTGCCATCACTTTCGGCTGTGGCGCGCACGCCACCGGCGAGCAGCGTCGTCTTGCCCTGCCAGTAGGTCGGGAATGTGCCGATGCCGAGTTCGCGTGCAAGATCGACGATCGCGGTCTGCCCCGGCCCGATCCACTGGCCGCC
>NZ_DASRXF010000007.1:0-24453 GCF_035654295.1 Noviherbaspirillum sp.
CCGCGCTGCGCGAACAGGCCGACGGTCACGACGCCCGGGATGTTGTTGATCTGCGCTTCCAGTCCTGCGGGGTCGGCAATCTTCAGCCCGGCCACGTCGAGGATCATGCAGCCGTTGTCGGTCAGGAGCGGCTGGCCGTCCTTCATGCGCAGGCGCGGCTCGCCGCCGAGCGTCTTCAGCTTGCGCGCCACGGCAGCCTGCGCCATCGGGATCACTTCCACCGGCAGCGGGAAGGCACCCATCACGTCCACCAGCTTGGAGCCGTCCGCGATGCATACGAACTTCGCTGCCACCGAGGCGACGATCTTTTCGCGCGTCAGTGCGGCGCCGCCGCCCTTGATCATCGCGCCCTTCGGTTCAATTTCGTCGGCGCCGTCGATGTAGACGGACATGGCGTCGACCTCGTTCAGATCGAACACCGTGATGCCGTGCGACTTCAGGCGAGCCGCGGTGGCCTCGGACGACGCGACCGCACCCTTGATGCGGTCCTTGATCTTGCCGAGTTCATCGATGAAGAAATTCGCGGTGGAACCAGTGCCGACGCCGATGATCTCGCCGCTGGGCACGTATTCGATGGCGGCGCGGGCCACCGCCTGTTTCATTTCGTCTTGGGTCATGGTGCGTTGCAGTGAAAATGGAAGCGGGTATTTTAAGCGCAGAGCTGTCTCCAAACCGGATTTTTTCTCGGCTGTAACGCTCGTGGGCAAGCGTTGGGATGGTAGACTTACCAGAAAGCATTATTTTGCTTTAACACATTCCAAGCGATGCAAAAATGACAACCGTACTCGTTGTAGACGACAGCAGGGTATCCCGTTTGCTGTCGAAGCAGTACATCCTCCATCGGCACCCCGACTGGACGATCGCCGAGGCTGCCAGCGGCGAAGAAGCGATCGACAAGCTGCAAACCGTCACTCCCGACCTCGTCCTGCTCGACCTGAACATGCCCGGCATGGGCGGCCTGGCGGCAGTGGACAAGATCCAGGCCAAATGCCCGTCGGCGCACATCACGCTGCTGACGGCCAATGTGCAGGACGCCACGCGCGAAAAGGCAAACGCGCTAGGCATCGGATTCGCCGAGAAGCCGATCACTGAAGCCTGCATCGACCGCATCATTGCCGTCTTCGAAAACCAGTAATGTTCCAGCTCACCGAACTTCAGCACGACGCCCTGGTTGAGATCTTCAACCTCGGCGTCGGCCGTGCGGCAGCGGCAATGAGCCGCATCGTGGGAGAAGAGGTCACCATGTCGGTGCCGATGATCACCTTCCAGAGCCGTGCTGAAGTCGCGAAGACGCTGGGCAGCAACGAAGGCCGCCGCATCTCGGCGGTGGCGCAGCATTTCGACGGTGCGTTCAGTACCGAAGCCTTCCTGATGTTCCCGGAAGACAAAAGCCTGGAGATCGTCCGCCTCATGGTCGGCCAGACGATGACCGTGGAAGAGCTCAGCGAGATGGAACAGGAGGCGATGAGCGAGATCGGTAACATCATCCTGAATTCCTGCATGGGCGCGTTTGCCAATGCGGCGGGGAAGGAATTGCGCGGTTCGCTGCCGACCTACCTGGCCGGCACCGGCGACGTCATCCTCGGCGTCTCCGGCAAGGAATGGGACGGCGTGGTGCTGACGCTGAAGATCGACTTCAACATCGAACGCCACCACATCTACGGTTATGTCGCCTTCCTGCTCGACATGCCGGCGCTGCAGGACCTGCAGCGCCAGATCGACGATTACCTCGCCAAGCTGATGGGATAGCCATGCAGCTGCGCTTGCTACAGGGTGTACTGGAGGCCGTGCGGGCCGGCATCATCGTCGTCGATGCCGAGCAGCGCATCGTGATCTGGAACCAGTGGATGGAGCAACATTCGCAGCTGCCCGCCGCGGACATCCAGGGCAAGACCTTCGGCGAAGTGTTTCCCGACATGGTCGACGGGCGTACCCACATCGCCATCCGCGCGGCCCTCGAAAACAATTTTGCATCCCTGCTGTCGCAGACGCTCAACAAGGCGCCCTTCCCGCTGTATGCCAATGCGGTCGACGCCATCAGCGGCACCCGCATGCAACAGGCGGTGCATGTGATGCCGCTCGAGATCGACGGCCTTGCGCGGCACTGCGTGGTGCAGATCACCGACGTCAGCCTCGCGGTATCGCGCGAACGCAAGCTGCGCGAGCTGGCCAGCGAACTGGAATCGCAGACCCTGGTCGACGGCCTGACGGGCATTGCCAACCGCCGCCGCTTCGACCTGCATCTCGACGATGAATTCCGCCGCGCCAAGCGCAATGCGTCGCCGCTGTCCCTGATCATGATCGATGTCGATTACTTCAAGGACTACAACGACAACTACGGCCACCAGCGTGGTGACCAGTGTCTGGTGCAGATCGCCGCCACGCTCGGCAGTGTGCTGAACCGCTCGCGCGACCTCGTGGCGCGCTACGGCGGCGAGGAATTCACGGTCATCCTGCCCGATACGAATGAAGACGGGGCGATGCAGATCGCCGAGACCATGCGCGCCGAAATCGAAGGCCTGCAGATCGAGCACGGGTATTCCGGGGTCGGCAAGGTCGTCACCGTCAGCCTCGGTGTCAGCACGCTCGTGCCGGAGCACCTGTCGAAGACAGGCGCCCTCATCCATGCCGCGGACCGTGCCTTGTACCAGGCCAAGCGCTCCGGGCGCAATTGCGTCGTGATGTATACCGACGCCAGGAAAAAGGCGGAGTAGTTACACCGGCCGCAAGGCGCTGGCCGCACGCGCCAGCTCGGTAATCGCCTTCCAGTCGCCCGATTGCATCGCATTCTTCGGCGTCAGCCAGGAACCTCCGACGCAGGCCACATTCTTGCAGGCGATGAACTGCGCCGCATTTTCCTGTGAAATCCCGCCGGTCGGGCAGAAGGTCACATCCGGCAGCGGGCCAGCAATTGCGTTGAGCATGCCGATGCCGCCGGCCGGCACCGCGGGAAACAGCTTCAGCTGGCGAAAGCCGGCCTCGCGCGCCAGCATGACTTCCGAGGGCGTCATCACGCCGGGCAGCAAGGGCAGTCCCGACTGCTTCGCCGCCTCGATGAGGCCGGGCGTCAGGCCGGGGGAAACACCGAACACGGCGCCGGCATCGCGCGCGGCCGCCAGCTCGTCCGGTTGCGTCAGTGTGCCCACGCCGACGATCGCGTCCGGCACTTCCCTCGCAATGGCCCCGATCGCGGGAAGTCCGTGCTCGGTGCGCAGTGTGACTTCCAGCACGCGGATGCCGCCAGCCACCAGCGCCTGCGCGAGTGGCACGGCATGTTCCGGATTGTCGATGGCAATCACCGGGATGACCGGCGACGCACGCATGATCTCGATCAGTGTCATATCTTTCTCCCTTGTCAGCGGCGCGTGACGAGCGAATCCTCGTCCGAGAAGGATTGTTCTTCGGGCACAGCCAGCGGATTGTCCTGCTCTTCCGGCAGGTGCAGCGGCGGCGGCAGTTCGAAGGTGGCGCCGCCCTCTTCCGCGGCGCTCACCGTCTTGCGGAACACGGCAAACAGTTCGCGTCCCATGCCCACATGGCTCGCAGACAAATCCGCTGCTTCGATGCCGCGCGCATTCCATTCCGCGTCCGCCACCAGCGCTTTCAATTCGCCGCTGTTCGCATCGAGCCGGATCAGGTCGCCATCGCGCACGCGTCCCAGCGGACCGCCGGCCAGCACTTCGGGCGACACATGGATTGCCGCCGGCACCTTGCCCGAGGCGCCGGACATGCGCCCATCCGTCACCAGCGCCACGCGCCGTCCGGCATCCTGCAGACTGGCCAGCGCCGGCGTCAACGCATGCAGTTCGGGCATGCCGTTGGCACGCGGCCCCTGATAACGCACGACGGCCACGAAATCGCAATCCAGCTTGCCCGCCTTGTAGGCGTGCATGAAATCTTCCTGCGAATTGAAGACGATGGCCGGCGCCTCCACCACGCGGTGCTGGGGCTTGACCGCGGACACCTTGACGACGGCGCGTCCCAGGTTCCCCGTCAACAGGCGCAGCCCGCCGTCGCGCGAGAACGGCTCGCTTGCCGGGCGCAGCACATCGAGGTCGCCGCTGGCAAGCGCGGCCTCGCGCCACACCACTTCCTCGCCCTGCAGGAACGGCTCGGCACAGTGCGTGCGCAGACCCTTTCCCATCACCGTGGTAACGTCCTCGTGCAGCAGGCCGGCATCGAGCAGTTCGCGGATCACGAAACCGGTGCCGCCGGCCGCGTGAAAGTGGTTCACGTCGGCTTCGCCATTGGGATAAATGCGCGCGAGCAGCGGAACGACGGCCGACAAGGCATCGAAATCATTCCAGTCGATCACGATGCCGGCCGCCCTCGCCATCGCGACGAGGTGCAGCGTGTGGTTGGTCGATCCGCCGGTCGCGAGCAGGGCAACGATGGCATTGACGATGGACTTTTCGTCGACCACATGGCCGACCGGGATGTATTCCTTGCCCTGGGCGCTGATCTCGACCGCGCGCCGCGCCCCGGCAGCAGTCAGCGCATCGCGCAGCGGCGTATTGGGCGTAACGAATGCCGTCGCCGGCATATGGAGCCCCATCACTTCCATCAGCATCTGGTTGCTGTTGGCCGTGCCGTAGAAGGTGCAGGTGCCGGCGCCGTGATACGACTGGGATTCGGACTCCAGCAGTGCCTCGCGTCCGACCTTGCCCTGCGCATACAACTGGCGAACCTTGGCCTTTTCCGAGTTGGAGATGCCGGTCGTCATCGGGCCGGCTGGCAGGAACACCGCCGGCAGATGGCCGAAATGCAGCGCGCCGATCAGGAGGCCGGGCACGATCTTGTCGCAGACGCCGAGGTAAACCGCCGCGTCGAACATGTTGTGCGAGAGCGCCACCGCGGTTGCCATGGCGATGGTGTCGCGCGAAAACAGGGACAATTCCATGCCCGGCTGCCCCTGCGTGACGCCGTCGCACATCGCCGGCACGCCGCCGGCGAACTGCGCCACGCCACCCGCCGCGCGCACCGCTTCCTTGATGATGTGCGGGAAGCGCTCCAGCGGCTGGTGCGCGGACAGCATGTCGTTGTAGGCCGAAACGATGGCAACCGAAGGTGCCTTCTGCTCCTTGAGGCGCAGCTTGTCGTTGGCCGGGAAGGCTGCGAAGCCGTGCGCCAAGTTGGTACAAGCCAGCGCGCCCCGCTGCACGCCTTTCAGGCGCGCCGCATCGAGTCGGGCAAGGTAGGCGGAACGGTAGGGAAGGCTGCGCTTGACGATGCGGCCGGTGGTGGAAGCCAATACAGGGTGAAGAGACATGATGCAATCCTTGACTATCTTTCCGTAATTTTACTACATATTCGAAGCAGACACAGGACTACCCACGCCCTCTCATGGCCGCAGGACCCAGGCCTCGATCCATGAAAGCCGCGTCTATACTGAGACGAGAAGCGCCCTGATGAGATTTCGCAAGAAAAATTCACGCCGTCCAAATAGCTGTAGTGAATTTACCGAAAGATGTTGTATAGTTGAACACAGACGGTTTACACACATCGACTTCCACCGGAACACCCAAGCCTATGTCACATTCGAACCTGACCGATGCACCCGCCTTCCAGGCATTGTCGACGCATTTTGCCGAAGCGAAGGAATGGCAGATGCGCAGTCTCTTTTCCCGCAGCCCGGACCGGTTCTCTCGCTTCTCGACCGAAGCCGCCGGCCTCCTGCTCGACTATTCGAAGAACCGGCTCGATGAAAAGACCATGAGCCTGCTCCTCCAGCTCGCGCGGGAACGCAGCCTGGAACAGAAACGCGCGGCAATGTTTTCCGGCGAAAAGATCAATACGACCGAGGACCGCGCCGTCCTGCACACTGCACTGCGGCTGCCGCGCACCGCCTCGCTCGTGGTGGATGGACAGGACGTCGTGAGAGAGGTTCATGAGGTGCTCGACCACGTCCGGGCGTTCAGCGAACGCATCCGCTCCGGCCAGTGGACGGGCTGCAACGGGCAGCCGATCACCGACATCGTCAACATCGGCATCGGCGGCTCGGACCTCGGCCCGGAAATGACCTGCCGCGCGCTGCGGCCTTTCGTCCATCCCCGGCTTTCCCTGCATTTCGTCTCCAACGTGGACGGCCACGACCTCGACGCCGTGCTTGCGAAAGTCCGGCCGGAGACGACGCTGTTCATTATCGCGTCGAAAACATTTACCACGCGCGAGACCATGCTCAATGCGCAGTCCGCGCGCAGCTGGTTCCTGCGCCATCACGGCGAATCCGACCTGCCCCGCCATTTCGTCGCGGTATCGACCAACACCGAGGCGGGGCGCGCCTTCGGCATCGATCCGGAAAACATGTTCCCGTTCTGGGACTGGGTCGGCGGGCGCTATTCCGTCTGGTCGGCCATCGGCTTGCCGCTGGCGCTGGCCATCGGCTTCGAGGCCTTTTCGGAATTCCTCGCCGGCGGGCATGCGATGGACGTGCATTTCCAGACCGCGCCCCTGGAGCAGAACTTGCCCGTCATCCTCGGCATGGTAGGCGTCTGGTATCGCAATTTCTTCGGCAGCGGCTCGATCTCGATCGCGCCCTACCACCAGGACCTGAGCCAGTTTCCCGCCTACCTGCAGCAGCTGGAAATGGAGAGCAACGGCAAGCGCGTCACATCGGAGGGTGCGCCGGTGACGGCGGCCACCTGTCCCATCGTCTGGGGTGATGTGGGCACCAACGGGCAGCATGCCTATTTCCAGCTCTTGCACCAGGGTACGGACCTCATGCCGGTCGATTTCATTGCAGCCCTGAAACCGGCGCACGGGCTGGAAGGACATCACATGGTCCTGCTCGCCAATTGTTTTGCCCAGTCGGAAGCCTTCATGCGCGGCAAGACCGAGGAGGAAGTCCGCAGCGAGATGCAGGCGCAACAGGTCCCGGAAGACAAGATCCGCTCCCTGCTGCCGCACCGCGTCTTCCCGGGGAACCGGCCGAGCAATACCATCCTGATGGACAAGCTCGCTCCCGCCACGCTGGGCGCGCTGATCGCCCTCTACGAACACAAGGTATTCGTGCAGGGCGCGGTGTGGGGCATCAACTGCTTCGACCAGTGGGGCGTGGAACTCGGCAAGGTGCTGGCGAAGAATATCGAATCGGAACTCGCCGGAGAGGTGCGCACGGATACGCACGACGCGTCGACCAACGGATTGATTGCGCGTGCGAGAATCGCCCTTTCCGAATAGTCGAATAATTTCTCCCGCACGGACGAACACGGAACCGGCTTTTTCATCGAAAATTGGTTCGCACGCTGCGCCTCAACTGCAGGCGCATGCAACAGCTGTCATTTGTTTTTCAAAGCAACCCTCAAGTCATCATGGCTCTTTCCGATTTCGACCTGGTCCTGTTCGGCGGCGGCGGCGACCTTGCAATGCGCAAACTGTTGCCGGCACTGTACAACCGCGAGCGTGCCAAGGACATCCCGCCCACGGCCCGCATCATTTGCGTCGGCCGCCATGAATGGACCCGGGAGAGCTTTCTCGAGGAAGTGAACCGCAGCAGCAAGCCCCATACGGCGTCGGGCTCGCCCGATCCGGCCGTGTGGGACGCCTTCTGCCGGCGCATCGACTATGTCGCGCTCGATGCCACGGATGCCGCGACGTATCCGCTGCTGGTCAAGTCGATGCGCGATTCGTCGCCCGGACATGCCATCACGCGCGTGTTCTACCTGGCGACGCCGCCCAGCCTGTTCGCGAAAATCTGCCATAACCTCGCCGAGTGCGGGCTGGCGACGCCGGAGTCCCGGGTCGTGCTGGAAAAGCCGCTGGGACGCGACCTTGCCAGCGCAAAGCAGATCAACGCCGAAGTCGGACGCGTGTTCTCCGAATCGCAAATCTTCCGCATCGACCACTACCTCGGCAAGGAAACGGTGCAGAACCTGCTCGCCCTGCGCTTCGGCAATGTGCTGTTCGAGCCCCTGTGGCGCCGCGAGTGGATTTCGGATGTGCAGATCACCATTGCGGAAGAGCTCGGCGTCGCCAACCGCATGGATTATTACGAGACGGCCGGCGCCCTGCGCGACATGCTGCAGAACCACCTCCTGCAGCTGCTGTGCATCGTGGCGATGGAACCGCCGGTGTCGGCCACGCCCGATGCGGTGCGCGACGAAAAGCTCAAGGTGCTGCGCTCGCTGAAGCGCTTCACGCCGCACACGATTGCGCAGAACGTGGTGCGTGGCCAGTACCGCTCCGGCCATGTGCAAGGCGTGCCGGTGCCCGGCTACCGCAAGGAGCCGGATGCGAATACGCAGTCGCGCACCGAGACCTATGTCGCGCTCAAGGCCGAGATCGACACCTGGCGCTGGGCCGGCGTGCCCTTCTACCTGCGCACCGGCAAGCGCATGGCCGACCAGCTGGCGGAAATCGTGGTGCGCTTCAAGACCATTCCGCATTCCATCTTCGCCCAGCCCAACCGCAGTTTCCAGGCCAACAGCCTGATCATCCGCCTGCAGCCGGACGAAGGCCTGCAGATGAACCTGATGGCCAAGACGCCGGGCGACGGCATGCGCCTGCGTCCGGTCGAGCTGGAGCTCGACTTCCGCGAGACCTTCAAGATGCCGCGCATGGATGCCTACGAGCGCCTGCTGCTCGACGTGCTGCGCGGCCAGCTCACCCTGTTCATGCGCAGCGACGAACTGGAAGCGGCGTGGGAATGGGTCGAGCCCATCCTCGACTTCTGGGAACAGGAAGGCGACGAGCCCATGCCCTATACGGCGGGTACATGGGGCCCGGCCGCCGCCAGCGCGTTGATCGGGCGCGACGGATTACAATGGCGGGAAGAAGCGCTGCCGGAAGAATGAACCGGGCGGCACCGACCATTTTAATGACACCCTATGCTGCTCGACTCGATCAAGACCCAGCTTGACGCACTCTCCAAGTCGGAAAAGAAGGTGGCGATGGCCGTCCTGAAAAATCCGGACCTGGCCGTTTCCGGCAACATCACCGCGCTGGCGAAGAACGCGCAGGTATCGGAACCGACAGTCGTGCGCTTCTGCCGCGCGCTGGGCTACGACGGCTGGCACGAGTTCAAGCTCAAACTGGCGCAGACGCTGGCATTGGCCCTGCCCCAGGCCGACGAGTTGCCGCTGCAGGACGACCTCGCCTCGGACCTCGTCAGCAAGATCTGCAGCCGCTCGATCAACACGCTGCTCGATCTGCGCAACAACCTGCAAACATCGGCCATTGAAAAGGCGTTGGAGGTGCTGGCACGCGCCACGAAGATTGAGTTCTGGGGCCAGGGAACGTCCGGCATCGTGGCGGCGGATGCGCAGCACAAATTCTTCCGCTCGGGCGTGCACACGGTCGCCTATGCCGATCCGCACATCCATGCCATATCGGCAGCGCTGCTGACCAAGGGCGACGTTGTCGTGGCCATTTCCCAGCGCGGCAACAGCACAGCGCTGCTGCACAGCGTGCAGCTCGCGCGCAAGGTCGGTGCCGATGTCATTGCGCTCACGCCGAGCGGAACACCGCTTGCCGAAGAGGCAAGCGTGCTGGTGCCGATCGACCTGAGTTTCAACATCGACCCGTACACGCCGATCTCCGCCCGGCTCGCCCATCTTGTCGTGATTGACATCCTTGCCGTCGGCCTCGCCCTCAAGCGCGGGCCGGAATTCCGCAAGAAGATGCAAAACGCGCAAAAGGCCTTGCAAAAGCTCGACATGCAATTCGATTCATTCCTGCGCCATCCGCCCAAACTGTAAGCTGTTTCCCCTGATCCAGATCTAACTTGCCGCCGGCGATGGGGGTATCATTGGCGTTTTTTTCCGCCGGATCTGCCGTCATGAACCAGCTCGAACAACTCAAGCAGCACACCACCATCGTCGCCGACACCGGCGATTTCCAGGCGATGAAGGCATTCGCGCCGCGCGATGCCACCACCAACCCGTCCTTGATCCTGAAGGCCGTCCAGAAGGATGAGTACAAGCCGCTGCTGGAAAAGGCGGTGCGCGACAACGTGCGCCTGCCCACAGGCGACGTCATCGACCGCCTGCTCATCGCGTTCGGCCTGGAGATCCTGAAGCTGATCCCCGGCCGCGTATCGACCGAGACCGATGCCCGCCTGTCCTTCGACACCCAAGGCACAATCGACAAGGGCCGCGCGCTGATCGCCCTCTACGAAGCCGCAGGCATTCCGCGCGATCGCATCCTGATCAAGATTGCATCGACCTGGGAAGGCATCCAGGCCGCGCAGGTGCTGGAGAAGGAAGGCATCCGCTGCAACATGACCCTGCTGTTCGCACTGCCGCAGGCGATCGCTTGCGCCGACGCGCAAGTGCAGCTGATCTCGCCCTTCGTCGGCCGCATCTACGACTGGTACAAGAAGTCCACCGGCCAGGAATACACCGGCGCGGACGATCCGGGCGTGCAATCCGTGAAGCGCATCTACAACTACTACCGCAAGTTCGGCTACAAGACCGAAGTGATGGGTGCGAGCTTCCGCAACACTTCGCAGATCGTCGAGCTTGCCGGTTGCGACCTGCTGACCATCAGCCCCGAGCTGCTGCAGAAGCTGGCCGAAAGCGAAGCGCCGGTGGCGCGCAAGCTCAGCGTCGACGAGGCGCAGGCATCCGACCTGAAGAAGCTGACGCTCGATGAAAAGACCTTCCGCCTGATGCTCAACGACGATGCGATGGGCACGGAAAAGCTGGCCGAAGGTATCCGCCTGTTCTGCGCGGACGCCGTAAAGCTGGAAAAGATGGTGGAAGCCCTGCGTTAATCCCTGCCGTGGCTTGCGACGGCCGCGGCCATCGCAAGCGCGGCATCCCCGCCCTGTTCGCGCAATCCGCGCACCACGCCCTCGCGGTTCGCCGCCGGCTGGTTCTGGCTCACCTTCCACTTGCCGGCGAGTTTCGTGACCGGTATCTCGATGCCGACGAGAGCTTTCAACAGTTTGTCGATGTAGTCCGCCGGCGCATCCGTGATTTTCCACGGGCGCGCCTGTCCTGTTTCATGGCGCTCGCTGAGCCGCTGGACTTGCGCGCGTATCCATTCCGCATCGTCGATCACCCGCAGCGGTCCGTAAGCGTGCGCGACCATGTAGTTGTAGGTCGGCACCGCCCGTCCATCCTCTTCCTTGGTCGGATACCACCCGGGGCTGATGTAGCTTTGCGCGCCCTGGAAGACGACGAGCGCTTCGACCTCGGGAGAGAAGTCCTTCCACAGCGGATTGGCGCGGGCGATATGCGCGCGCAGGGTGCTCTGCTCGGCATCGAACTCGAACGGGATGTGGTTTGCGTTGAGCCCGGATGCACCGAGGGTCACCAGCGTGCCGAGCGGATGTGCGCGCAGCAGTGCGTGCAGGACCTCGGGGCGCGACTCGTCGAATTGGGAAGGTATGTACATGGCCTCTCCTTCACTTCACCGGTTCGAGCACGATTTCCGACTTCAGCGAATTGGCGATGAAGCACTGCTCGTGCGAATCGTGGTGCATGCGGTCGATCTCTTCCTGCGTCGGGCGACGCTCGCCGCCGAACACGATCTGCGGGCGCAGGGTGATGCGGGTCATCGCAATTTTTCCCTCCGCATTTTTCTCCATGATGCCGGAGGCCCGGTCGGTGTAGCTGTCGATCACGAATCCGCGCTTTGCCGCAAAGTTGAGGAAGAACAGCATATGGCAGCTCGACGTCGCGGCGACGAGCGCTTCCTCGGGGTCGACATTGGCAGCGACCGACATCGGCACGGGCACCACGAACGGCGAGGAAGAGGCCGGCACCTCGGCGCCGCCGTCGAAGGTCCAGCGATGGCCGCGGCTGTAACGGTTGTCGGCGAAGGCTTGGTCGCCTCGCGTCCAGGTGATGGTGGCGTCGTAACTGTGCATGGCAATCCTCCTCGTTTCCTGCTGAAAGGCAAAGCGTAACGGAACCATTGGCCTTCTTGAAGTACCAATATATGGTATTTTTTGAATACCAATTCGGGAACAGCCATGCACCTCGCCGATTCGCTTGCCACCATCCGCCTTTCGCCCCCGTCCGGAACGCCGATGTTCCGGCAGTTGTACGAGGGCATCAAACAATCCGTCCTCGCGGGAAAGATTGCGCCGGGCGCCCAGTTGCCGCCGACGCGCGAACTGGCACGCCAGCTTGGGATTTCAAGGCAAACGGTTCTCAATGCCTATACCCATCTCATGGCCGAAGGCTACCTGTCGGGCACGGTAGGCAAAGGCACTTTCGTCTCCCATACGCTGCCGCTCGCCGGCACCGGGACCAAGGCGGCGGAGGCTCGGCCGTTGCGTCCGCTATCGGTGCGCGGCGAATGCTTCATCGGGCCGCAGGCCGTCTTGAATATCCACGAGGGTGCGCCCAAGGCCTTCCGCATCGGCATGCCCGGCCTCGATGTCTTTCCGTTCGAGGTGTGGGCACGCCTGGAAGCACGGCGCTGGCGCCGCCCGCCGCATGAACTCGGCTACAGCGACCCGATCGGGTACAAGCCCTTGCGCGAAGCCTTGAGCGCTTACCTCGGCACGGCGCGCGGGGTTCATTGCCATCCGGACCAGATCGTCATCACCTCGGGCTCGCAGCAGGCCCTGTTCCTGATCGCCACCCTGCTCCTCGCGCCCGGTGACGCGGCATGGGTCGAAGACCCGGGGTATCGCGGCATCAGCGCTTCGCTACGGGCGGCGGAGGCAAGGGTATGTCCGGTGCCGGTGGATGAGGAAGGTCTCTCGCTATCGTTCGGAAAGCAGGCGTGGCCCGATGCAAAGCTGGCCTATGTCACACCCTCGCACCAGCTGCCGCTGGGTACCACGATGAGCCTGGCACGCAGGCTCGAATTGCTCGCCTGGGCCAAGGAAAACCGGATGTGGATCGTGGAAGACGACTACGACAGCGAGTATCGCTACACCGGTCCGCCGCTGGCCTCGCTGCACAGCCAGGACAAGGCCGGCAGCGTGATTTATGTGGGTACCTTGTCCAAGATACTGTTCCCCGGCCTGCGCCTCGGTTACATCGTGCTGCCGCCGGCCCTGGTCGACGCTTTCGTGCAGGCGCGGGCCATCATGGACCGTCACGCGGCGATCGTGCCGCAGATCGTGCTGGCGGACTTCATCACGGAAGGACATTTCAGCCGCCACATCAAGCGCACGCGGGAAGCCTATGCGGAACGCCGGCTCGCCTTGCTGGAGGCCATCGGCAACGAGCTGGGAGCGCATCTCCGGCCTGGCGCGGCGGACGCCGGCCTGCAGTTGTCCACTACTTTCATTGCACGCCGCGACGACAGTGCAGCCGCGCAATTGGCGCGCGCGAACGGCATCGAGGTTCGCGCACTTTCCCAGTTTTACCTGGAGGATGGAATGCAGGCACAGGAAAAGCGCTTGTCCGGGCTGGTGCTCGGATTCGCGTCGATTCCGGTGCAGGACATCAGGCAGGCCGCGCCGGCGCTGCGCAAGGTGCTCGACGGCCGCTGAAGGAATTTACGAGAAGAAATTGCCGTTGAAGGTGAAGTAGCCGGCCAGGAACAGCGCCAGCGCGATGAGAAACTGCTTCCAGAAATTCTTGTTCATCATGTCGACGCTCCTTAAATGACCTTGTCGTTCCTCAGCTGCGCGATTTCCCCTTCGCCATAGCCGAGGCTGCGCAGGACTTCGGCATTGTGCTCCCCGAGCGCCGGCCCGAGCCATTTCGTTTCGCCGGGCGTTTCCGACAGCTTCGGGGTGATGGCGGGAAGCTTGATCGGCGTGCCATCCTTGAACGCATGCTGCTCGAACATGCTGCGCGCCAGGAATTGCGGGTCGCTCATCATGTCGCGCACCGAATAAATCTTGCCGACCGGGACGTCGGCCGCCTTGAGGATGTCCAGTGCCTCGCCAATCGTCTTCGTACTGCACCAGGATTGAATCGCGCCATCGATGTCCTCGGTGCGCGGCACCCGTCCGTCATTGCGCGCAAGCTGCGGATCGTCGGCCATGTCCTGGCGCTCGATGGCGATCATCAGGCGTTTGAAGATCGCGTCGCCGTTGCCGGCGATGACGATGTTCTCGCCATCCTTCGTCGTATAGGTATTCGAGGGCACGATGCCGGGCAAGGCGCCACCGGTGCGCGTGCGCACCACGCCGGCGTGGTCGTATTCCGGAACCAGCGATTCCATCATGTTGAACACGGCTTCATACAGGGCGACGTCAACCATCTGGCCCTGCCCCGCCACGCAGGCCTCGCCGCTCTTGCCGTTCCAGCGGCCGCCGGTGACGTCGCGGTGACGCAGCGCCATCATCGCGCCGATCACCCCGTGCAAGGCCGCCACCGAATCGCCGATCGATACGCCGATACGCACCGGCGGCCGGTCCGGATGGCCGGAGACATAGCGCATGCCGCCCATCGATTCGCCGATGGCGCCGAACCCCGGCAAGTCCTTCATCGGGCCTGTCTGACCATAGCCCGAAAGGCGCACCATGATCGTGGCTGGATTGATTTTCCTGAGATCCTCGTAGCCGATGCCCCACTTTTCCATCACGCCGGGGCGGTAGTTCTCGATGATGATGTCCGCCTCGAGCGCCAGCCGCTTCGCGATTTCCTGCCCGCGCGGGTCCTTCATGTTCAGCGTCACGCTCTTCTTGTTGCGCGACTGCACATACCACCAGAGCGATGTGCCGTCCTTGAGCACGCGCCACTGGCGGATCGGGTCGCCGCCGTCCGGCGTCTCGACCTTGATCACTTCGGCGCCGAATTCGGCCAGCATGCGCGCGCAGAACGGGCCTGCGATCAGCGTGCCGAGTTCGAGGACCTTGATACCGGCGAGCGGGCCGGACGGCTTGTGTTCGTTCATGTCGTGGAGGGGGAAATCTAGGTGGATCTGCGGTCCAGCATGGCGCGGGCGATGGTGCCCGCGTCGACGTATTCAAGTTCGCCGCCCACGGGAACGCCGCGAGCGAGACGGCTGACCTTCAAGCCGCGCGCCTTGAGCGTCTCGCTGATGTAATGCGCGGTGGCCTCGCCTTCATTGGTGAAATTGGTGGCAAGGACGACTTCGGCGACGGCGCCGTCAGTCGCCCGGGCAATCAGCTTTTCGAGATGGATGTCCCTCGGCCCGATGCCGTCCAGCGGCGACAGGCGTCCCATCAGCACGAAGTACAAGCCCTTGTAGGTCAGGGTCTGCTCGATCATCATCTGGTCGGCCGGCGTCTCCACGACACACAGCAGGCCGGCGTCGCGCTCGGGATTGAGGCAGGTTTCGCAGACCTCGTGTTCAGTGAAGGTATTGCACTTCGCACAGTGGTGGATGCGCTCCACCGCCTGCGACAGCGCGCGGCCGAGCATGGCCGCACCGTCGCGGTCATGCTGCATCAGGTGGTAGGCCATGCGCTGCGCCGACTTCGGGCCGACGCCCGGCAGGCGGCGCAATGCTTCGGTCAGGAACTCGAGACTGGAGGGAGACTTCACTGGCGATCAGAACGGCATCTTGAAGCCGGGCGGCAGCGGCAGTCCCGCCGTCATGCCGGCCATCTTTTCCTGCGAGGTCGCTTCCGCCTTGCGCACGGCGTCGTTGAACGCCGCGGCAACGAGGTCTTCCAGCATGTCCTTGTCGTCGCCCAGCAGCGAGGGATCGATGTTCACGCGCTTGACGTCGTACTTGCAGGTCATCACGACCTTCACCATGCCGGCACCGGACTGGCCTTCGACTTCGATCGATGCCAGCTGCTCCTGCATCTTCTTCATGTTGTCCTGCATTTGCTGGGCTTGCTTCATCAGCCCTGCGAGTTGGCCCTTCATCATGGTCATGCTCCTTGTCAAATGGGTTTGATCGATCCCGGCACGATGGTTGCGCCGAATTCGCGCATCATCGCCTGCACGAAGGGATCGCGCTGGAGGTTTTCCTCCGCCTGGCGCAGCCGGGCCTCGCGGTCGGCCACGGCCTGGGCATTGGCAGTCTGTTCGACGCTCCCGATCTCGGTGCTCACACGGGTGGTCTTGCCGAAACGCTCGGTCAGTGCGGTCGCCAGCTTGTCGACGGCGCCGGCGGATCGTAACGTATCGAGCGGGATGCGCAAGTGGATGGACACGGCCCCGCTGTTGTCTTCACATTGCAGCAGCTCGCTTTGCTGCGCGAGCTGCTGGACCACGCCGCGCAGGGGCAGCGACGCGGCCAGCGCGGGCCAGTCGCCGTCCCAGTTCAGTGACGGCATCGGTATCGCTGATAGCGGCTTGGCGCGCGGTGCAGGTGGCTCGGCAGGAACGGCAGGAGCGGCGGGCGCCTCTTCTTCCATCACCGCCGTATCGCCGCCAAAAGCATCGGCGGCAGGTTTCAGTTCAGTTTTTTTTTGAGCCGCTGCCGGGACAGAGTCGAACTCGCCCCACTCCGGTGCCGGCGGAGGAGGATTGTCTTCCCACGGCGGAACGGATGCCGCAACCGGCGCGGGCGCAGCCGCCTGCACAGGCGGCGACGGGGGGCGTGGGACAGGCGCAGCGGGCTGCGGCTTGCCTGCATTGCGCGCAGCTTCCAGCGCTGCACGCGCCGGGCTCATCGCTCCCGCAGGACGCGCGGGTGCAGCAGCGGTCGCGGCCGGTGCGGGCTGCGCAGCGGCTGCAGGACGGGAAACGGGTGCGGCCGGCGCCGCCTGGGCGGGGGCGCGCGCCACCGGTTTCGCTTCCGCGCCGCCAATTCCCGGGCGGAATGCCAGCATGCGCAGCAGCGTCATCGAAAAGCCGGCGTACTCATCCGGCGCAAGCCCGAGTTCGTTGCGGCCATGCACGGCAATCTGGTAGAACAGCTGGACCTCTTCCGCATCGAACAGGCCCGACAGGCGGAGGATGTCTTCGCGCTCCGGCACGTCGTCCGCCAATGCGGCAGGCACGGCCTGCGCCAGCGCGATCCGGTGCAGCAAGGTGCCCAGGTCCTGCAGTGCGGCGCTGTAGGAAAGGCTGCGCGTGGCCATTTCGTCCGCCACGGCCAGCAGGCCGGCGCCGTCCTTCGCAGCAAGTGCGTCGAGCACGCGGATCAAGTAGGACTGGTCGAGCGCGCCGAGCATGCCCTGCACGGACTCGAGCGTGACCTTGCCAGCGGCATAGGCGATGGCCTGGTCGGTCAGCGACAGCGCATCGCGCATCGAGCCGTGCGCGCCCTGTGCAAGCAGGCGCAGGGCCGGCGGATCGTAGGTAATGTTTTCCTGGCCGAGGATGTTTTCGAGATGGCCGACGATATGCCCCGGCGGCATCTGCTTGAGGTTGAACTGCAGGCAGCGCGAGAGCACGGTGACCGGAATCTTTTGCGGATCGGTGGTGGCCAGGATGAACTTCACATGCTCCGGCGGTTCCTCCAGTGTCTTGAGCATGGAGTTGAACGCATGGTTGGTCAGCATGTGGACTTCGTCGATCATGTAGACCTTGAAGCGCGCGTTCGACGGTGCGTAGATCGCCTGCTCCAGCAGCTGCGCCATTTCGTCGACGCCGCGGTTCGAGGCCGCATCCATCTCGATGTAATCGACAAAGCGACCGGCGTCGATGGCGGTACAGGCCTCGCAAGTGCCGCAGGGTTTGGCGGTGATCCCCGTCTCGCAATTGAGCGACTTGGCGAGGATGCGCGACAAGGTAGTCTTGCCGACACCGCGCGTGCCGGTGAACAGGTAGGCATGGTGCAAGCGCTGCTGCTCAAGCGCATGCGTGAGCGCCCGCACGACGTGCTCCTGCCCGACGAGCGTTTCAAAGCTCCTGGGACGATACTTTCGGGCGAGAACTTGATAAGACATGGCTGCGCTGGCTGATAAGTGTAGGTCGCATTTTACCTGACCTGCTGCAAGTTATAGCCGGGGATTGCGCGATTGAGGATGCAAGCCGTGTCCGGCACGCAAGAAGCCGGAACAAGAATGAAAAACTGGGAGATAAAGCGGAGAAAGAATAAGGGGCGAGCCTTGTCTACGGCACTTGCGGGGAGTGGCTGTGGCTGCTTCGTTCCCGACCTGACCAGGTTGACCACGCCGCAATGCGCAGGGGCCCGCCGACGAACATTCTACCAGCAATGACGTCGGCGCGCCCCGGTATTTCTCGGGTTGACCCGGGTCAATCCCGTCAGATCCCGAGTTCCTGCCAGATGTTGTCGATCCGGCTCCTCACTTCCGGCGTCATCTCGATCGTCCGCCCCCACTCGCGGCTGGTTTCGCCAGGCCATTTGTTGGTGGCATCGATGCCCATCTTGCTCCCCAGCCCGCTGACCGGCGAGGCGAAGTCGAGATAATCGATCGGCGTGTTGTCGACCAGCGTGGTATCGCGCGATGGATCGACCCGCGTCGTGATCGCCCAGATCACTTCCTTCCAGTCACGCACGTTCACATCATCGTCAACCACGACGATGAACTTCGTATACATGAACTGGCGCAGGAAGCTCCACACCCCGAACATCACGCGCTTGGCATGTCCGGCGTAGGACTTCTTCATCTGCACCACCGCCATGCGGTAGCTGCAGCCTTCGGGAGGCAGGTAGAAATCGGTGATCTCGGGGAACTGCTTTTGCAGCAGCGGAATGAACACTTCGTTCAGGGCCACGCCGAGCACCGCGGGTTCATCCGGCGGCTTGCCTGTATACGTGGAGTGGTAGATCGGGTCGCGCCGCATGGTGATGCGATCGATGGTGAACACCGGGAACCACTCCTGCTCGTTGTAATAACCGGTGTGGTCGCCATACGGCCCCTCCAGCGCGTGCTCGTAGCCGCTCGGATGGGACGCGTCCGGGTAGATATGCCCTTCCAGCACGATCTCGGCCGAGGCCGGCACGCGCAGCTCGCTGCCGATCGCCTTGACGAGATCCGTCCGGCTGCCGCGCAGCAGGCCGGCGAACTGGTATTCCGAAAGCGTATCCGGCACCGGCGTCACGGCACCGAGGATGGTTGCCGGATCGGCGCCCAGCGCCACGGCTATCGGGTACGGCTTGCCCTTGTTGACGATACCGTGCTCGCGGAAGTCGAGCGCGCCGCCCCGGTGCGCCAGCCAGCGCATGATGACCTTGTTGCGGCCGAGGACCTGCTGGCGGTAGATGCCGAGGTTCTGCCGCTTCTTGTTCGGCCCCTTGGTCACCACCAGCCCCCACGTAATCAGGGGTGCGACATCGCCCGGCCAGCAGTGCTGGATGGGCAGGCGGGCGAGGTCGACGTCATTGCCCTCCCACACCACATCCTGGCACGGCGCCGAACGATGCTCGCGCGGCGCCATGTCCCACAGCGACTTCACCATCGAGCCGAGCCCCAGGACATCCTTCAAGCCCTTCGGCGGCTCCGGCTCCTTCAGGGTCGACAGCACGTGGCCGATCTTGCGCAGCTCGCCCACGTCGTCCGCGCCCATGCCGAGCGCGACGCGGCGCGGCGTGCCGAACAGGTTGCCGAGAACGGGGATGGAATGCCCCGTGGGCTTCTCGAAAATCAGGGCCGGGCCGGCAGCACGCAGAGTGCGGTCGCAGATCTCGGTCATTTCGAGAATCGGGGAAACCGGAGCCTGGATGCGCTTTAATTCGCCCAACTGTTGCAGTTGGGAAATAAAATCCCGCAAATCGGAATATTTCATGATTTTTTACAAAGTGGCAGGGCAACTTCTGTTTTTAAAATGCAAGCCCAAGTCGTTGATTTTATTGGGTTAATGTTGCGCCGCAGCGAGATTTACAGATTTAAAAGTAATAAAGGCTTGATTCTATAGTATTGACTCGATATAAACAGCCCCCTAAAATTCGGCCAACTTGATGAGGAGGCGGGCCGGGGACGAGTGGCTGCGTATCGAGAATCCTCATCACTCACAGGGATCGGGGTCCCACATGACATTTTAAGGAGTGTTTTCACAAGGCGTCTGCCTTATCCCCGAAAAAAGTTGCTTGCCGCTGTTCCGGCCCCTCTTACCGCGCCGCCAGTCCTGAGCAAGCAATTCCGACGTCTGCCGATTGTGCCGGATTGCCCCGCGCGCGATGACAGACGATGTAACTGATTCACGGCAAACACAAGCGTCTACAAGGCTCTGTAGTGGGCTCTTCGCTTGCCGCGAGGATTCAGGGAGGTTCGAATGCTAAATCGATTCATCCGGGTGACGTCCGACTTTACCTGCAAGAAAGCCAGCCAGTCGGCAGCATGGGCCGTGGTCGCCCGTGACACCGTCAGCGGCTTCATTACCACGGCGCACCATGCGCTGATGGTGCTCGGCATTATTGCCATTGCCGCCCTCGGCATCATGTTCGTCAAACCCGAGGTTACCGATCACCTCAAGGCACTGTCGCCGTTCGCGCAGGCCGAGACAGAAGAAATGGAAGTGCCGCCGGTTGCCAGTCTGATGGACATGCCCACGCAATCCATCGTGCGCCAGGAGGCCGAAGACAAGGCCGTGGCAGCGGTGCAGACCGACGACAAGACCCAGGCCGCAAGCTCCCGCCAGCAGCAATGGGTGACGGCATGGCTTGCCAAGCGCTATCGCGTCGCCACCGATGCAACCGACATGCTGGTTTCCGCCGCCTACCTGACGGCGAAGGAAATCAAGCTCGATCCGCTGCTGATTCTCTCGGTCATGGCGATCGAATCCCGCTTCAACCCGTTCGCCGAAAGCCCGGTGGGCGCGCAGGGCCTGATGCAGGTGATGTCCAAGGTGCACCGCGACAAGTTTGAAGAACTGGGCGGCGTGAAGGCCGCGCTGAATCCGATCGCCAACATCAAGGTCGGCTCGCTGATTCTCAAGGATTACGTCACGCGCGGCGGTTCCGTGGAAGCCGGCCTGAAGTTGTACGTCGGCGCAGGCGCTTTCGAATCCGATGCCGGCTACGGCGCGAAGGTGCTGGCCGAGTACCAGCGCCTCAAGGAAGTCGCGATGGGCAAGAAGGTGCCGATCTACTCCACCTCGGCAAGCGCGGCGCCGAAAGCGCGTCCGCAGGAGCGCAAGCCCCAGACCGAGGAAGCCGCCAACGCAACCGAGTCTGACAACCAGCCGCTAGCGCAGGCCGATCACCCTTCGGCCCTGTAAGATTGATCGCCCAACAAAAAAGGAGCCGCATGGCTCCTTTTTTTATTGCTGCCTTGCCCCCAAAGATACGCCGTCGTTCCCGCGAAGGCGGGAACCCAGTATCGTCAAAAGCCGCTGGATTCCCGCCTGTGCGGGAATGACGTGGAATGGGAATGTGAGAAATTGAACGAAGGTGCCCGCAGACTGAACGCGCTTGAGCCCTTCGAGATTCTCTGGACGCCCTACTAGGGGCGCCCGGCAAAGAACCTGTCAAGCCGCCCCACGGCCTCCTGCAGGTTTTCCAGTGAGGTAGCGTAGGAAAGCCGGATGTACTGCCGCGCGGTGTACGGCCCGAAATCGAGTCCCGGCACCAGCACCACGCCCGCCTGGTTGAGCATGTCGATCGTCAGCCTGTCGGCGTCGTCGGACAAGGCGGAACAGTCGGCGTAGACATAGAACGCTCCGTCCGGCGTGACCGGAACCTGGAACCCCAGCTGCCTGAGCGCCGGCACGATGTAATCGCGCCGCCGCTTGAATTCGGCCTTGCGCTGTTCGTAAATGGCGATCGACTCCGGCGCAAAGCAGGCAACCCCCGCGTGCTGCGCGATGCTCGATGCGCAGATGAACAGGTTCTGCGCCAGCTTTTCGATCTGCGGCACGAGGTATTCGGGCACGACCAGCCAGCCGAGGCGCCAGCCGGTCATGTTGAAGTATTTGGAAAAGCTGTTGATCACCACCACGTCGTCGCCGAGCGACAAGGCGCTGAACGGCTCTTCGTCGTAGGTCAGGCCCTGGTAGATCTCGTCGACGATGGTGAAGCCGCCCTTTTCCCGCACCGTCGAGACGATCTTCGCCAGCTCGTGATGCGGAATCGAGGTCCCGGTCGGGTTGGACGGCGAGGCCAGCAGCACGCCGCGCGTCTTGTCCGTCCATTGTTCGCGGACCACGGCATCCGAGAGCTGGAAGCGTTGTTCCGGGCCGCTCGGGATCATTCTTGCCAGGCCATCGAAGGCTGCGACGAAATGCCGGTTGCACGGATACGAGGGATCGGGCATGAGCACTTCGGCGCCCTTGTCCACCAGCGCCGCGCAGGCAAGCAGCAATGCGGCGGACGCCCCGGCGGTGACGATGATGCGTGACGGCGCGATCTCCAGACCATACACGCGCCGGTAGTGCGCGGCGATCGCTTCCCGCAGCGGGGGAATGCCGACGGCGGACGTGTACTGCATCTTGCCGTCGCCCATCGCGCGCGCCGCGGCCTCGATGACAGGCGGCGCCGCCGTGAAATCGGGCTCGCCGATACCCATGTGGATGATGGAACGGCCCTGCCGTTCCAGTTCGGCCGCCATCTTCGCCAGCTCCATCACATGGAAGGGAGCAATATTGGTCAGGCGGGAAGCAAGGTTTGGGGTCATTGCAGGATATGAAGTGCAAGCGTGCGCCGGCATGCGGCGCAGCGTGGGTGCGGCACGACGCTCAGTGCTGGCCGCGCTTCTTCGCGTCTTCGACTTCGACCGTGCGCGCAGTCGTCGCAAACTTGTCGAGTACGCCGTTGACGTACTTGTGGCCATCGATCCCGCCGAAAGACTTGGTCAGCTCGACGGCTTCGTTGATCACCACCTTGTACGGGATTTCGATATGGTTGGTCAGCTCGTAGGCGCCGATCAGGAGCGCCGCATGCTCAACCGGCGACAACTGGTCGATCGGACGGTCGATCAGCGGCGACAAGCCTTCCCGCAGCGCGCCGGCCTGCTTGATCGTACCGTGCAGCAAGACGTCGAAATGCTCGGCGTCGGCCTTGTTGAAGCCGTGCGCTTCACGGATATGGGCGTCGATCGCGCCGGCATCTTCATTGTTCAGCAGCCACTGGTACAGGCCCTGCAGCGCGAATTCGCGCGCGCGGTGGCGCGGGGTGCGGTTCTTGTTCGGGTTCGCGTGGGCAGTCTTTTGCGTCATTGCTTACTCTTCCTCTGTCGCTTCTGCGAGTTCTTCCAGCGCAATGGCGAGGTTGGTCATCTCGACCGCGACACGGGCCGCGTCCGCGCCCTTCTCCGCCATGCGCGCCTCGGCCTGCTCGTCGGTATCGGTGGTCAGCACCGCGTTGGCGATAGGAATGCCGAAGTCCAGACCGACCCGGGTAATGCCGGCGCCGGACTCATTGGACACCAGCTCGAAATGGTAGGTCTCGCCGCGTATGACCGCGCCGATCGCGATCAGTGCGTCGAACTGCTGGGTCTCCGCCATTTTCTGCAGGGCAAGCGGGATTTCCAGCGCGCCGGGAACGGTCACGTGCAGGACGTCCTCGTCGGCCACGCCGAGGCGCTTGAGTTCGGCGAGGCAGGAGGACAGGAGGCCGTGGCAAACGTCTTCGTTGAAGCGTGCCTGCACGATGCCGATGCGCAGGCCTTCGCCGCTCAGATTCGTTTCGTAGGTTCCTACGGTCATGGTATTTCCTTCATGCGCGGTTGCGCTCGTTGATATTGGAAGCATGGGCCGCCTCGCCCGGCGAGGCGGCCCATGGCCATGTGATGTTCGGCGATGTCATTCGGCCGCGGCGTAGGCGCCGGCGGCCGGCGATCAATTTTCCGGCTTTGCCTGGTAGCCGGTAACCTCCAGGTCGAAACCGGTCATCGAGGGCATCTTGCGCGGGCTGGCGAGCAGCTTCATCTTGCCGACCTTGAGATCCTTCAGGATCTGGGCGCCAATGCCATAGGTGCGCAGGTCCATGCGCGTCTCGCGCGGCTGCGGACGTTCCTCCGGCTTGAGAAGCGCCTCGAACTGGGCAAACATCTGCTCGGCCGATTCCTCGCAGTTGAGCAGCACCATGACGCCGCGCTCGGCGGCCTTGATGGCGGCCATCGCGGAAGCCATGTTCCAGGAATGCGTGGTGGCCTGGGTCTCGAGCAGGTCGAGGATGGAAACGGGCTGATGCACGCGCACCAGGGTTTCCAGGTCGGGCGCGATATCGCCGTGCACCAGCGCGAGGTGGGCGCCGCCGCTCGGCTTGTCGCGGTAGGCGATGGTCTTGAACGTGCCGTGCACGGTGTGCATGGTGCGCTCGGCGACGCGCTCGACGATGCTCTCGTTCTGGCTGCGGTAGTGGATCAGGTCGGCAATGGTGCCGATCTTCAAGCCATGCTCTTTGGCGAATTCGATGAGGTCCGGCAGGCGCGCCATCGTGCCGTCGTCCTTCATGATTTCGCAGATCACCGCGGCCGGGGTCAGGCCGGCCAGCTCGGCGAAATCGCAGCCTGCTTCGGTGTGTCCGGCGCGCATCAGCACGCCGCCGCGCTGCGCCTTGAGCGGGAAGATGTGGCCGGGCTGCACAATGTCGCTCGGCTTGGCGTTCTTCGCAACCGCGACCTGGATGGTCTTGGCGCGGTCTGCAGCGGAAATGCCGGTGGTCACGCCCTCGGCTGCTTCGATGGAAACCGTGAAATTCGTCCCGTACGAGGTCCCGTTACGGGTCGTCATCATGGGCAGGTTCAGCTGGTTGCAGCGTGCCTCGGTCAGGGTCAGGCAGATCAGCCCCCGCCCGTACTTGGCCATGAAGTTGATTGCTTCCGGAGTG
>NZ_DASRXF010000008.1:0-10930 GCF_035654295.1 Noviherbaspirillum sp.
AACGTCAATTGTTTCTTACAAAGGCAAAGCTATGAAAGTCTTGGTACCTGTCAAACGCGTGGTGGACTTCAACGTGAAGGTCCGCGTCAAGTCCGACGGCAGCGGTGTGGACATCGCCAACGTCAAGATGTCGATGAACCCGTTCGATGAAATCGCGGTCGAGGAAGCCACCCGCCTCAAGGAAGGCGGCAAGGTCACCGAGATCGTGGCGGTATCGGCCGGCGTGACGCAGTGCCAGGAAACCCTGCGCACCGCGATGGCGATCGGCGCCGACCGCGGCGTGCTGGTCGAGACCGATGCCGAGCTGCAGCCGCTGGCCGTGGCCAAGCTGCTCAAGGCCGTGGCCGACAAGGAACAGCCGCAGCTGATCATCCTCGGCAAGCAGGCAATTGACGACGACTGCAACCAGACCGGCCAGATGCTGGCCGCCCTGCTGGGCTGGCCGCAGGCGACCTTCGCCTCCAAGGTCAGCATCGAAGGTGACAAGGCGGTCGTGACCCGCGAAGTGGACGGCGGCCTGGAAACCGTTTCCCTGGCACTGCCGGCGGTGGTAACCACCGACCTGCGCCTGAACGAGCCGCGCTACGTCACTCTGCCCAACATCATGAAGGCCAAGAAGAAGCCGCTGGAAACCGTCAAGCCGGCCGACCTCGGCGTGGACGTGAACCCGCGCGTGAAGACCCTGAAGGTCACCGAGCCGCCCAAGCGCTCCGCCGGCATCAAGGTGCCGGACGTGGCCACGCTGGTCGACAAGCTCAAGAACGAAGCCAAAGTCATCTAATACGTCATGGTGGGTTTAGCTTCGCTCCACCCACCCTACAGTCCTCTATAGAGAATCGTAGGGTGGGTAGAGCGCAGCGAAACCCACCGAGCGCCCAAATACACAGGATTCCATCATGACCGCACTCGTCATCGCCGAACACGACAACGCCTCCCTGAAGGGAAGCACCCTCAACACCATCACCGCTGCCGCCCAGTGCGGCGGCGACGTCCACGTCCTGGTTGCCGGCCACAATGCCGGCGCCGCCGCCGAAGCCGTCTCCAAGATCGCCGGCGTGTCCAAGGTGCTGCTGGCCGATGCCGCGCACTTCGCCGACGGCCTGGCCGAGAACGTCGCCGAGCAGGCGCTGGCCATCGCCGGCAACTACTCGCACATCCTGGCGCCGGCCACCGCCTACGGCAAGAACATCCTGCCGCGCGTGGCCGCCAAGCTGGACGTCGGCCAGGTATCTGAAATCACCAAGGTCGTCTCCGCCGACACCTTCGAGCGCCCGATCTATGCCGGCAACGCGATCGCCACCGTGCAGTCGACCGACAACGTGAAGGTGATCACCGTGCGTACCACCGGCTTCGACGCCGCGCCTGCTGGCGGCAATGCTGCGGTGGAAACGCTTTCCGCTGTGGCTGACTCGGGCAAGTCGGCGTTCGTGTCGCGCGAACTGGCCAAGTCCGACCGTCCGGAACTGACCGCCGCCAAGGTGATCGTTTCCGGCGGCCGCGGCATGGGCTCGGGCGACAACTTCAAGATCCTGGAACCGCTGGCCGACAAGCTGGGCGCAGCGATGGGCGCATCGCGCGCCGCGGTCGACGCCGGCTTCGTGCCGAACGACTGGCAGGTCGGCCAGACCGGCAAGATCGTCGCGCCGCAGCTGTACATCGCCGTCGGCATCTCCGGCGCGATCCAGCACCTGGCAGGCATGAAGGATTCGAAGACCATCGTGGCCATCAACAAGGATCCGGAAGCACCGATCTTCTCCGTGGCTGACTACGGCATCGTGGGCGACCTGTTCGAAGTCGTGCCGCAGCTGGTTTCCGAGCTCGGCTGATCGGGGACGTGGGCGCCCGCAACGGGCGCCCAACAAAATATTCACGCATACCGGGCAGGGCTTGCCGGGTTTGTCGCGGAACTGACAGGATTTTTCTCCCGGTTTCGCAATAATTCCCCGCAGTCCTGCCATTTTTCATGGAGTCTCAGATGAGCTACGTCGCCCCGTTGAAGGACATGCTGTTCGTGATGAACGAACTCGCCGGCCTGTCCCAAGTGAATGCCTTGCCTGGCTGTGAAGATGCCAGCCCGGAAACCGTTGAAGCGGTCCTGGAAGAAAACGCCAAGTTCTGCGGCGAGGTGGTCGCGCCCCTCAACGTCGCCGGCGACAAGGAGCCGAGCTACTGGCACGACGGCAACAAGGTCACCACGACCAAGGGCTTCAAGGAAGCCTTCAAGGCCTTCGGCGAAGCTGGCTGGCAGGGTGTCCAGCATCCGTCCGAATTCGGCGGCCAGGGCTTGCCGAAACTGGTGGCGACGCCGTGCATCGAGATGCTCAACTCCGCCAACCTGTCGTTCGCTCTCTGCCCGCTGCTCACCGACGGCGCGATCGAGGCGCTGCTGACTGCCGGTTCCGACGAGCTCAAGAACACCTACCTGGCCAACCTCATCTCCGGCAAGTGGACCGGCACGATGAACCTGACCGAGCCGCAGGCCGGTTCCGACCTCGCGCTGGTGCGCTCGCGTGCCGAGCCGCAGGGCGACGGCACCTACAAGATCTTCGGCACCAAGATCTTCATCACCTATGGCGAGCACGACATGGCCGAGAACATCGTCCACCTCGTGCTGGCACGCACCCCGAATGCACCGGAAGGCGTGAAGGGCATTTCGCTGTTCGTCGTGCCGAAATTCCTGGTCAACAAGGACGGCTCCCTCGGCGAGCGCAACGATGTGCACTGCGTCTCGATCGAGCACAAGCTCGGCATCAAGGCCAGCCCGACGGCGGTGCTGCAGTTCGGCGACCATGGCGGTGCGATCGGCACCCTGGTCGGCGAAGAGAACCGCGGTCTCGAATACATGTTCATCATGATGAATGCCGCACGCTTTGCCGTGGGCATGCAGGGCATCGGCGTGGCCGAGCGCGCGTACCAGAAGGCGGTCGCCTATGCGCGCGATCGCCTGCAGTCGCGCGACCTCGCAGGTTCCGCAGGCCCGGTCGCCATCATCCATCACCCGGATGTCCGCCGCATGCTGATGTCCATGCGCGCGCACACCGAAGCGGCACGCGCACTGGCCTACGTCACCGCGGCCGCGTATGACGCTGCACACCACCATGCCGACGACGCCGTGCGCAAGACCAACCAGGCGTTCTACGAATACATGGTGCCCGTCGTCAAGGGCTGGTCGACCGAAATGTCGATCGATGTCGCCTCCAACGGCGTGCAGGTGCACGGCGGCATGGGCTTCATCGAGGAAACCGGCGCGGCACAGTACTACCGTGATGCCCGCATCCTCCCGATCTACGAGGGCACGACCGCCATCCAGGCCAACGACCTCGTCGGCCGCAAGACCGCACGCGACGCCGGCGCCACCGCGAAGGCCATCCTGGCCCAGGTGCGCAGGACGGAAGAAGAGCTGTCCGCGTCGTCCTCGCCGGATCTCGCAGCGATCCGCGCGCAACTTGCGATCGGCTCCAAGGCGCTGGAAGACGTGGTCAACTTCGTCGTCAATAACATGAAGTCCGACATCAAGGGCGTGTTTGCCGGCAGCGTTACTTACTTGAGGCTGGCGGGCGTGGTCCTGGGCGGCTGGCAGATGGCGCGCGCCGCGCTGGTGGCGGAGCGCAAGCTGCAGGCAGGCGAGGGCGATGCGAAGTTTTATCAGGCGAAGATCGGCACCGCGCGCTTCTTCGCGGACCACATCCTGTCGCAGGCGTCCGGCTATCGCACGGCCATCGTCGAAGGCAGCGCCGGCGTGATGGCGCTGGCAGAAGACCAGTTCTGACGCGAACCCGGTCTTAAAGTTCGAAAGCGTGAAAGGCAGTCCGGCGCAGGCCGGGCTGCCTTATTTTTTTGCTCTCTGGTGAACTCTCAGCACTTTTTTCAATCTGCCGTATACTGAATTTGACAACCCTTTTGTTTCTGGTCGGAGGCGATCATGAAACGGTTACTGGCAACGGCAGGCCTGCTGGCCGGCCTTGTTGCACCGTGGTGGAGCAGTGCGTGGGCGATCGACGATATCACCACCGCAGACGTGATAGCGATCAATGAGGTGGTGCAGTCGCAGCTCGAGGCGCTATCGAACGACGACGCGGTCAGCGCATTCGAACTGGCCACGCCCGAGAAGCGCATGCTGATCGGCAGCGCGGACAACTTCCTGCGACTGATCAAGGAAGAGTACAACCCGATCTACCGCTACCAGCGCGTGATTTTCTCCAGACCGGAAGTCGTCAACGGTGATGCCATCCAGATCGTGCGCGTCACCGACGGCAACAGCCGGGTGTGGCTCGCCGTGTTCTGGATGCAGCAGGGCGAGGACAGCGCCTGGCGGATCGACGGCTGCCAGCTGCTGGAGACGACCAGCGTTTCCATCTGATTCGATCTGGATCAATAGTCGCGCGCATGGGCCCTTGCGCAGCGCGTGCTCGCCTTGTAGGGCTCCCTCCTCGAACTTATAACGTCATAGTGCGGCGCAAGGCCGCACGGACGTCCACTTACTCCATTCGAGGAGGCAGGATCATGACCCGCAAATACATCGACTGTCGCGAATTTCCCAGCGACATCAACTGTTCGGTTGCACTGAGCGCGGACAGCGAGCAGGAACTCATGGAAGCCGCCGTACAGCATGCGGTTTCCGTGCACCAGCATCAGGATTCGCCGGAACTGCGCCAGCAGCTCAAGCAGATCTTCAGGGAGGGGACGCCGCCGATCGAGCATCCGCTCAGCCATGCGTGGGCGAAAGGCACGGCGGGATCAACCGTAGGCGCCGCCAGTAAACAGTAAGTCGAAGGTGCGGGCGATCGCTGCGATCACCGCGACCGCCCCGCCCGCGAAGGTCAGCACCAGCAGGACTGCCAGCGGCCAGCCGGAGGCTGATTTCCGTCCCGAGGCCTGGTTGTGGGCATCGTCCCATTTCTCGTCCGGCGTGAGGCCGATGACCAGCGCCTCGATGAAACCGGCGAACACGGACAGGGGGAAGAGGGCGACATGGGCCCAAGCCCAGACGTCCTTCTTGCCGTAAAGATAAAACCGATGGAATCCCAGCCCGCCGAAAATGGCGGCAAGGAAGGTGGCGAGTGTCTTGTTTTTGTGGCTGGCGGTCATTCGTGACTTGAAAAAATTGTGTTTCTGAAATGTTCGAGCAGGGTGGAAACCTGCGATTTCCGGGGGCGTAGTGTGCATGACGAAGGCGCGCAGCGCAATTTGACTTAGTTGCTGCCTTACCAAACTTGCAGCTCGCGCGAAAAACAGGCTATAATTCCCGGCTTTTTCCGCCTTCGAACAATTTTTGGAAGCACATTATGGTCGTTATTCGTCTTTCCCGCGCCGGCGCCAAGAAGCGCCCCTTCTACAACATCGTTGCCACCGACTCGCGTAATCGCCGCGACGGCCGTTTCATCGAGCGTCTCGGTTTCTACAACCCGGTTGCCGAAGGCAAGGATGAAGGCTTCCGCATCGCCGCGGACCGCCTGGCCCACTGGCAAGGCGTTGGCGCACAACTGTCCCCGACGGTTGCACGCCTGGTCAAGCAAGCCGGCAAGGCCGCTGCTTAATCAAGGAAGTCGCTTAATTTGTCAGTCAAGACGGTGTCGGGGGTGCAAATCCCTGAAGATCTGGTGCTGGTCGGTCATGTGACCGGCGCCTATGGCATCAAGGGCTGGGTCAGGATCAGGCCCTATTCCGCAGACGCGGATGCGATGCTGCATGCGAAGACGTGGTGGCTGGACAAGCCTGTCCTGCGCGATGTCGACATGATGCAGGCGAAAGTGCACGGCGAAGACGTCGTCGCCCAGTTGATGGGCGTGGCGGACCGCGATGCAGCCGAGGCCCTCAAGGGCGCCGCCGTGCAGATCCGGCGCAGCCATTTCCCGCCGCTTGACGACGATGAGTATTACTGGGTCGACCTGATCGGCCTGCCAGTTGAAAACCTGCAGGGTGAAGTCTTCGGCACGGTTGCAGACATGATGGACAATGGCGCGCATCCGATTCTGCGCGTCGTTGCGCCGGCCGTGTCGGCAGACCAGAAGCCGAAAGAGTGGCTGATCCCCTTCGTCGACCAGTTCGTCAAGACGGTCGACCAGGCAGGGAAGAAAATTACGGTGGATTGGGGGCTGGATTTCTAGCCCGGTTTTGGGGATGAGTCGAGATGCAGTTTGATGTGGTCACGCTCTTTCCCGACATGTTCACCGCGATCACGCAGTCGGGGATCACCCGGCGTGCGTTCGAACAAAAGAAGTGCAGCCTGTCGCTCTGGAATCCGCGCGATTTCACGACCGACAACTATCGCACCATCGACGACCGGCCTTACGGCGGCGGTCCCGGCATGGTGATGATGGCCAAGCCGCTGGAAGCTGCGATCGGTGCGGCAAAGGCGCGCCAGTCGGGGCAGGGCCTGCCGCAGCCGCGCGTGGTGTACCTGTCGCCGCAAGGCCGGCAGCTGACGCACCAACGCGTGATGCAGCTGACGGCCGAGCCGGGCCTGGTGCTGCTGTGCGGCCGGTACGAAGCGGTGGACCAGCGCTTGCTGGACCGCTGTGTGGACGAAGAAATCAGCCTCGGCGATTTCGTGCTGTCGGGCGGCGAGCTGCCCGCGATGGCGCTGATGGACGCCGTGATCCGGCAACTGCCGGGTGTGCTGAACGATGACGTGTCGGCAGTCGAAGACAGTTTCGTGAACGGCTTGCTCGATTGCCCGCACTACACGCGGCCGGAAGTGTACGAAGGCGTGGCGGTGCCGCCGGTCCTGCTGGGCGGGCACCATGCGGAGATTGAAAAGTGGCGGCGCGAACAGGCGCTGCTGGCGACCGCCAGAAAGCGGCCCGACCTGGTGGCGAAAGCCCGCGAGGCGGGATTGCTGACACGGGCGGACGAAAAGTTTTTGAGCAGTTTGAAGTTGTAGAAATTGTAGTAGCGCGCGGGGCAACCCGTATTTGTAAAACCCCATCCTCTACCGGGCATACACTTTGTCAAGCGCCGGCAAGATGGCTTAAGGAGCTGAACATGGACTTGATCCAGAAACTCGAGCAAGAAGAAATCGCCCGCCTGGGCAAAAACATCCCCGACTTCGCACCGGGTGACACCGTCGTCGTCAACGTCAACGTGGTTGAAGGCACCCGCAAGCGTGCACAGGCTTACGAAGGCGTCGTCATCGCACGCCGTAACCGCGGCCTGAACTCCAACTTCATCGTGCGCAAGATTTCGTCCGGTGAAGGCGTGGAGCGTACCTTCCAGCTGTACTCCCCGCTGATCGCTTCGATCGAAGTCAAGCGTCGCGGCGACGTGCGCCGTGCGAAGCTGTACTACCTGCGTGAGCGTTCCGGCAAGTCGGCGCGCATCAAGGAAAAGCTGCCGGCCCGCCGCGTCGTTGCGGAGCAGGCTGCAGAGTAATTGCGGATTGCGCCAGGCGAAAAGGGCACCGGTGGTGCCCTTTTTCATTTCTGCGACGTGTCATGAGCCGGTCGCGCAATCACGCTAGAATCCGTACTGGCATTCGCATCACCAAGGAACACGTTTTGTCCAAACTGCTATTCGACCCCGAAGCGCTTCCCGTTGAATCCCTTGCGGGCGAGCCCGCGGTCGCACAGGAGCGGCTGAACGAATCCTGGTTGCGCGAACGCTTCGCCAACCCGCCCGCCTGGGAGCCCGAGGGCTTCGAGGAAAAACTGATGCGCCGGCAGCCGGGCGAGCCGACCCCGGCATCCGTGCTGATGCCCATCGTCGTGCGCGACGACGGAATGACCTTGCTCCTTACCCAGCGCACCGCCCACCTCAACGACCATGCCGGACAGATCAGCCTGCCGGGCGGACGGGTGGACGAGATCGACACCTCTCCCATCGAAACCGCCCTGCGCGAAACCGAGGAAGAGGTCGGCCTGCACCGGCGGCATATCGACGTGCTCGGCACGCTGCCCGACTACCTCACCGGCACCGGTTTCCGTGTGACGCCCGTCGTGGCCCTCGTGCAGCCGCCCTTCGACCTGCGCGCAGACCCGTTCGAGGTCGCGGAAATCTTTGAGGTGCCGCTTGCCTTCCTGCTCGACGGCGCCAACCACCAGCGCCGCAGTATCGACATGCCGGAATTCGGCCGCCGCACCTTCTACGCCATGCCGTATGACCGTTTCTTCATCTGGGGCGCCACCGCCGGCATGCTGCGCAACCTGTTTCATTTCCTGCGCGCCTGAACGCCGCGGTTTGATTCCGGCCTTGCACTGCGTTATCGTTACGGCTGAGTGATTGAACACACAACCCGATGACCTTTCTCTCCATTCTCTTCGCACTGCTGTTCGAGCAACTGAAGCCGCTGCGGGCCGATAATCCGGTGTATGCGGCAATCAAGCAACTGGCGGCGCGCACGGAAGCCACCTTCAATGCGGGCCAGGAGGGGCATGGGCGGCTGGCGTGGATCGTCACCATGCTGGTGCTGCTGGTGCCGACGCTGGCCGTGTACTGGCTGTGCGCGAAGATCAGCCCCTTGCTCGCGCTGGCGTGGAACGTCCTCGTGGTCTACCTGACCCTCGGTTTCCGCCATTACAGCCACTATTTCACCTCCATCCAGCTCGCGCTCAACAGCGGCGACGAAGCCGCCGCGCGCGGCCTGCTGGCCGAATGGACGAAGCAGGATACGAGCGGCATGAACGTCAGCGAGATCTCGCGCGTTGCTGTCGAGAAGGCGCTGGTCACAACCCATCGGAACGTGTTCGGCGTCTTCTTCTGGTTCGCCATGCCTTTCGGCCCTGCGGGCGCCATTCTTTATCGTGTCGCCGAATTCCTCGCCCGCGCCTGGAACGAACCGGAGCACCTGCGCAACGAGCCGTTCGGGCGCTTTGCCAGGAAGGCGTTCTACTGGATCGACTGGGTCCCCGCGCGCCTGACCGCGATCGCCTTTGCCGTAGTCGGCAACTTTGAAGATGCCATCTATGCCTGGCGCAATTTCGCGCACCGCTGGCAAGACGAAGCGATCGGCATCATCCTGTGCGCCGGGGGCGGGGCGATGGGCTTGCGCCTTGGCAGTGCCCGCGAGAATGCCGCCGACCTGCGGCTTGCCGATGCGACCACTGTCGACGCGGCCGCTGTCGATGTGGAAACGCCACCGGGGGAAGAGGCCACCGTGCGTGCCTTGCAGAGCACCGTCGGGCTCGTCTGGCGCGCCTTGCTGCTGTGGATGCTGCTCCTTCTCCTGCTCTCGTTTGCCGTCTGGCTCGGCTGACCGCCGGTTCCGCTTTCCTTTCTGCATGTCGTCCGTCCGGTGGTGCAACGCCGGACGGCGTCTATCCTGTACTCACAGGACCGCCTGCACCAGGGTCTAAACCATTTCGCAATATTGTCATTTTTCACATTGCGAGATGTTGTTTCACTTCAAGTCTTCTATAAGATATAATATGCAAGAATAATGAAAGCTTGGCGCCGCATAATGGTTCCAGGCCGAGACAGCCGCTTCGCATGCACGAACAAGCACGGACATGCACGCAGCGGCCCCGGAAGCAGTAGTACCGCTTTTTGAAAGAAGCCGAACACATGGCCGATTCCAGCACACCGAAGACCGTTGCGCGCGAGTTCTTCATCCAGGGTCTCACCAGCGACGGCAGGCAGTTCCGCCCCAGCGACTGGGCTGAACGCCTGTGCGGGGTGATGTCCTGCTTCCGGCCGGACGGCGTGCGCGGACCTGGCGCTCATCTCAGGTACTCCCCCTATGTCCGGCCGACGGTGCTGGGCGGGGTCAAATCGGTTGTGGTGAACGAGGCCTTGCGGGATATCGAGCCCTTGGCCTATCACTTTGTCCTGAACTTTGCGAAGGACAACGACCTGCAGATCGTCGACGCCTGCCTGCTGCCGGAGCCGGCCGAGAAAAAGGCCTGATAGCCCAGACGGCCGCATCACCGTTTTTCCAGCAACTCTTCCCGCTAGGGCAACTCGCCGTAAAACGCATCCACCAGGCGCGCGCCAAGGCGGCGCGCCAAGCCTTCGCCGCCCTGCTGCATGGTGGCATGGTGGTTGCGCGCAAAGATTCCGCTGGTGAGCGGGGCAAGCGCGTTCATCCACACCCGCGTCGTACGCACCCGCCATTCGTAACGCACCGTCGTGATGCCGGCTTCGTGGGAAAAGGTCCAGCGCCCCGAACCCGCGAGATCCCCGTCGACCTCCGCTGCAAGGACGCGCGGCGTCTCGATCTGCGTGGTGCGCGCCACGAAACACAGCCGGTAAGGGAGCCGGCCCTTCCATACATAGCGCCGCACGGCGCCGATGCCGTCTGCATCCCCTTCGGCAAGGTGTTCGACCTGCTCCGCGCCCGGCCACCATGCGGGCCACTGCAAGGAGTCAAATACGGCGTCGAACACCGGCCGGCGCGGGGCCGCGAAGTGCCAGAGCGTGAGAAGCCGGTATTCCATGATTTGCCACTGTCGATGGTCTTGATTTGCACTATAGGACGGGTTTCGAGCGGCGTTTTGAACTGCATCGACCCCGCCTTCCGAACCGCCTGTTGATACACAGCCACACCTGCGTCAGCGCCTGACCGGGCGGGGAGCGGAACAAGCGTTCACTCTTTCCCGAAGGCAATAAATGCGCTACCCTATGCAGGATTTGCACGATCCCCTTGGCAAAGGCATGCCATCTTGCCGAGCGACTTGTTTCACTGGAAGTACACACCGGAGCACTCATGCCGCGAAGTCGCTTGCCCCTGAACCTTTCCGCCGCCGCAGTCGTCGCGATGGTGCTGGGGCTTGTCTGCACGACCGCGGTGTTTGTCGGCTTGCGCCGGCTGGAGCATGACAAGGTCGACCTCGATTTCCAGCAGCGCGCCAATGTCCGTACCGTCACGCTGCAACAGCAGCTGACCCAGACGGTCCAGCTTCTGAAGATACTCAACCAGTTCTTCGCGACCGTCGAGCCGGTCAGCCGAGAGCAGTTCCGCATCTTTACCGAGCCACTGCTGCAGCGGCACCCTTAC
>NZ_DASRXF010000009.1:0-29288 GCF_035654295.1 Noviherbaspirillum sp.
GGAACCTGCTGCGCGATGCGGGTTGCGACTACGGGCAGGGTTTTCTCTACGCGGCGCCGGCGCCGGCGGACGAATTCGAACGCATGCTGGCGCGGAGCAGGGAGGCTTTCCGGCAGTAAAAAATTCCGGCGCGACGGCTATCGAGAGGATTGAAAGCTTCAAATGCAAAAGCCGAAACAATCGCTGGCCGCGCGGGTCAACGCTTTTCCCCCATCATCCGGTACGGAAGGAATGTCATGAAGGACAAGCAGACCAAGCAGGGCAAGCAGGACGAACGTCCCGTCCTGACGACGCGCCAGGGGCATCCGGTGAGCGACAACCAATCGCTGCGTTCGGTCGGCGAGCGCGGCCCGGCGACGCTGGAGAACTACCAGTTCATCGAAAAGATCACGCACTTCGACCGCGAACGCATCCCCGAACGCGTGGTGCACGCACGCGGCACCGGGGCGCATGGATGGTTCGAAGCCTACGGCAAGATCGGCAACGAGCCGGCCGAGAAATACACCCGCGCCAAGGTGCTGACGCAGACCGGCGTGCGTACGCCGGTATTCGTGCGCTTCTCTACCGTGATCGGCGGCAAGGATTCGCCCGAGACCGCGCGCGATCCGCGCGGCTTCGCCGTCAAGCTGAAGACGGTGGACGGCAATTGGGACTTGGTCGGCAACAACCTGAAAGTCTTCTTCATCCGCGACGCGATCAAGTTCCCCGACATGATCCACGCGTTCAAGCCCGATCCCGTCACCAACCGCCAGGAACCGTGGCGCTTCTACGACTTCGTTTCGCAGACGCCGGAAGCGCTGCACATGGTGACCTGGGTGAAGAGCCCCTGGGGCATCCCGGCCAACTACCGGGAAATGGAAGGTTCGGGCGTCAATACCTACAAGCTGGTCAATGACCAGGGCGTCGCCCATCTCGTGAAATTCCACTGGCAGCCGAAGCAGGGCGTGCGCAACCTGACGGCGGCGCAGGCAGCCGAAATCCAGGCGCACGATGTCGGCCACGCCACGAAGGACCTGTACGACGCCATCGGGCGCGGCGACTTCCCGGAATGGGAATTCTGCGTGCAACTGATGAGCGACGGCGAGCATCCCGAGCTGGACTTCGATCCGCTCGACGACACCAAGCGCTGGCCGGAAGACAAGTTCCCGCTGCTGCCGGTCGGCCGCATGGTGCTCGACCGCAATCCCGACAACGTATTCGCAGAATCGGAACAGTCCGCCTTCGGCACCGGGGTACTGGTCGACGGCGTCGATTTTTCCGACGACAAGATGCTGCAGGGACGCACGCTGTCCTACTCGGACACGCAGCGCTACCGTGTCGGCCCGAACTACCTGCAACTGCCGGTCAACGCTCCTCAGGAGAAGGCCCGCGCGAAGACTAACCAGCGCGACGGCCAGATGGCCTACTACGTCGACGACGGCGGCGAGAACAAGCACATCAACTACGAACCGAGCATGATGGGCGGCATGAAGGAAGCGCCCAAGCCGGCAAAGGAATACCACCAGTGGGTGGAAGGCCACCTCGGCCGCTACGAGACCACGCGCACCGCCGACGACTACAAGCAGGCGGGAGAACGCTACCGGACCTTCGAAGACTGGGAACGCGATGAACTCGTCAACAACATCGGCGGCGACCTGAAACAGTGCCCCGAACCGATCCAGCTGCGCATGATCTGGCACCTGTGGCATTGCGACGAGGACTACGGCAAGCGCGTTGCCGAGATCGCCGGTGTGCGCCTGGAAAAGGCGCTCGACCTGCCGCCGCTGCCGGGCAAGCCGGCGCCGCATCAGAAGCGCTCCGCGTCCACCTTTACCAGCGGCAAGCAGGAGGCAGCGGCAAAGGCACCGGAAGGCGCGCCGGCGGCGAAGTGAGCCATCCATCGCGCATAAAAAAAGGGGCTGGTCGCCCAGCCCCTTCTTCACACCACGTGCAGGTGTCGGATCAGCTTTCCTGCTGAATACCCGCCAGCACCCATCCGCCATTGCCGGAGGCCGGCTTGGACAGGTTCCACACTTCGGTGAACGGCTCCGCCGGTGCATTTTCCGCTTCGCGGATCATGCCGGTGAAGCGCACGCTTGCCAGGTGCTCGTCGCCGACGGTTTCGATGCCCAGCATCTGTGCGTCGAGCGACACCACGTCGGTGTGGTTCGGCGAAGCGCCGCGCTCCAGCAGTTGCTGCTTCATTTCCGCGAACATTTCCGGCGAAGTGAATTCGCGCAGATCGTTCACGTCGGCCTTGTCCCATGCCGCTTGCAGGCGGATGAAGTAGGTCTTCGCATGGCGCAGGAAGCCGGTGGTGTCGAAGTCGGCCGGAACGCCCCAAGGCGCGTCGTTCACTGCCGCAGAACCAGCGGCGGCGGCGGACGGCGACTGCAGCGCGGCCGGCTCGATGCGCGAGCCGATGTCAGGCGTCGCAAAGCCTGAGCCCGAACCCGCGGCTGCCGGCTGGAACGCGCTCTTTGCCTGCGCGCCGTTCTGCTTGCGGGTCAGCATGCGGTAGATGAAGTAAGCCGCAGCTGCCAGCAGGCCGACCATCAGGATGGTGCTGATCATGCCTGCCAGTGCGCCGCCGATGCCGAGGTGCGAGAGCAGCGCGCCGAGGCCGAGGCCGAGCAGAGCGCCGCCGAGCAGGCCTTTCCACATGCTGGGCTTGGCTGCCGGGGCGGGCGCTGCCGCGGGTGCAGCCGGCTTGGCTGCCGCGGGTGCGGCTTGCTGGTTCTGCATCGGCGCAGCCTGCTGGCGGCTGACGCTCTGCGACTGCTTGCCGAATGAGCCGCCACCGCCCATGCGCTTCGCCTGTGCTTCGGACACGACAACCGACAGCGCGCTGACAGCGACCATCAGGGTGACCAAGAATTTCTTCATGTTTCCTCCGAGAGTTGAAATATGTGCGCAAGTTTGGAGCCTCGCGCGACATCCAACATGGTAGGGGCTGCGCCCCATTATAAAAAGCGAATAAATCATGAATATTGCTTCGCTAAAACCTGATATACCCTGTTTCGAACTTGCGCAGGCGATGCATGTCGAACCATTAATATTGCCAACTGATCAAGCGAAGGACGGGCGTCATGGCACGAACCATGTGGAAAGGCGCAATCAGCTTCGGGCTGCTGCACGCACCTGTCGGGCTCTATCCCGCCTCGAAACAGGACGAGATCGACTTCGACTGGCTGCATCGCACATCGCTCAAGCCGGTCGGCTACAAGCGGGTGGTGAAGGAGTCCGGCGAGGAAGTCGGCAAGGATGACATCGTCAAGGCGGTCAAGTACGAGGACCAGTACGTGGTGCTCTCGGACGAGGAAATCAAGGCGGCCAACGTGAAGTCCACGCACACCATCGACATCGTCGGCTTCACCGAGGCGGAGGATGTGAATTTCCTGTTCTTCGAAACGCCCTACTACCTCGCGCCCGCGAAGGGCGGCGAAAAGGTGTACGCGCTGCTGCGTGAAGCGCTGCTGAAGACGCGCAAGATCGGCGTGGCGCTGGTGGTGCTGCACAACAAGCAGCATCTCGCGGCATTGATCGCCACGCCGAAGGCCATCGTGCTCAATACGCTGCGCTGGGCGACCGAGGTGCGCAGCCCCGACGAGCTCGACCTGCCGGAAGAAGGCTTGAAGGGCGTCGCGCTCAAGCCGAAGGAATTACAGATGGCGACGCAGCTGATCGAAAGCATGACCGAGAAATGGCAGCCCGAGCAGTTCAAGGACACCTTCCGCGACGACATCATGAAGATGGTCAGGCAGAAGGTCGACGCCGGCATGGCGACCGAGATCACCGACGTGAAGATCGACGAACCGGAAGAGACCAGCAACGTGGTCGACCTCACCGAGCTGCTGCGCAAGAGCCTGCAGGGCAGGACGCCGCCGGCACCGCGCAAGGCCGCCGCGCCGAAGAAGGAAAAGGCGCCGCCGCCCGCCCGCAAGCGCGCCAACACGCGCGGCTCGAAAGCGGTGCATTAAGCCATGCCGGGCAAGCTGTCGGACTATCACGCCAAGCGCAACTTCCGGGTCACACCCGAGCCGCGCGGCGAAGTAGGGGCGCCCGCCGAGCGCCTGCGCTTCGTGGTGCAGAAGCACCACGCGCGCAAGCTGCACTACGACTTCCGCCTGGAGTTCGACGGCACCCTCAAGAGCTGGGCCGTGCCCAAGGGGCCGAGCCTCGATCCGGCCGACAAGCGGCTGGCGGTGCATGTCGAAGACCATCCGCTGGACTACATCGACTTCGAAGGCGATATCCCCGAGAAGCAGTACGGCGCCGGCCATGTCGACGTGTGGGACATCGGCACTTGGGAACCGCTGGGCGATCCGGTGGCCGCCTACAAGGCCGGCAAGATGAAGTTCCGCCTCGACGGCGAGAAGCTGCACGGCGGATGGACGCTGGTGCGCACGCGCCTGCCCGGCGGAAGCAAGGAGCAATGGCTGCTGATCAAGGAAAAGGATGAGGCCGCGCGCAACGCCGCGGAATACGACGTCACCGAGGCCGAACCCCACAGCGTGCTTTCGGGTCGCGGCAAAAAACGCAAGACCGACGACGCTGCGCTTTCCCTGCGCAAGAAGTCGCCGCCGCCCGAGGCGCTCAAGCCGCAGCTGGCGACGCTGGTGGAAGACATCCCGCGCGAAGGCGACTGGACGTACGAAATCAAGTTCGACGGCTACCGCCTGCTGGCGCGCGTCGACGGCGGCGCGGTGCGGCTGCTGACGCGCGACGGCAAGGACTGGACCGCGAAACTGCCGGCGCAGGCCAAGGCGATCCGCGCCCTCGGGCTGGACAACGCCTGGCTGGACGGCGAGATCGTCTTCCTCGACAAGCAGGATGTGCCGAACTTCCAGCTGCTGCAGAAGGCGATCCACGACCATCGCAGCAAGGACCTGGTGTACTTCCTGTTCGACCTGCCGTGGCTGAACGGCCATGACTTGCGCAAGACGCCATTGCGCGACAGGCGCGCGCTGCTGGAGCAAGTGCTGGCAGCCACCTCGCCCGGCATCCTGCGCTACAGCGCGCCGCTTGCGCAATCGCCGCAGCAACTGCTCGACGGCGCCTGCCGGATGTCGATGGAAGGCATCATCGGCAAGCGTGCCGACGCCCCCTATGAAAGCCGGCGCAGCGATTCCTGGATCAAGCTGAAATGCCGGCGCCGGCAAGAGTTCGTGATCGCCGGCTATACCGAACCGCAGGGCAGCCGCCAGTTTTTCGGGGCGCTGCTGCTGGGCGTGTATGACCAGGGCAAGCTGCGCTACGCCGGGCGGGTCGGCACCGGCTTCGACCGCGATGTGCTGCATGACACGTACAAGAAACTGCATGCGCTGGAACAGAAATCCAATCCCTTCGAGCACATGCCCTCCGACGTGCGCAAGGCCGGCACGCACTGGGTGAAACCCCAGCTGGTGGCGGAGATTTCCTTCGCCGAGTGGACCGGCGAAGGCATGCTGCGGCAGGCGGTGTTCCACGGGCTGCGCATGGACAAGCCGGCATCGGAGATCCGGCGCGAGGAAGCGGCAAGCACCGCGGTCAACGGCAAGGCGAGGAAGCAGGTGGTTCCCATCCCCGCGCGCAGGGCCGCCGCGAGCGCAAAGCTGCATGGAGTGCAGGGGGTGAAGATCACTCACCCGGATCGCATCATCGATCCCGCCAGCGCCCAGACCAAGCTCGACCTCGTGCGGTTCTACGAGCGCGTGGCGGACCGCCTGCTGCCCTGGCTGCACAACCGGCCCGTCTACCTGCTGCGCTGCCCGGACGGCGTGACCGGCGAACACTTCTTTCAGAAACATCTCACCCGCACCTCCATCCCGGGCATGCGCATGCTCGATCCCGCACTCGATCCTAGCCACGAGCCATTGATGGTCATCGACAGCATCGAGGCATTGGTCGGGGCGGCGCAGATGGGCGCCATCGAGCTGCACACCTGCAATGCGACGGCGGACAGGATAGACCGCCCCGACTGCATGGTGTTCGACCTCGATCCCGATCCGGCGCTGCCGTGGAAGAAGGTGGTCGAGGGCACGCACCTGGTGCGCGTGGTGCTGGAGGAACTGGGGCTGGAGAGCTTCCTCAAGACCAGCGGCGGCAAGGGCCTGCACGTGGTCGTGCCGCTCGTACGCCGTCATTCCTGGGACGAGATGTCCGCCTTCTCGCAGGCCGTCGCCCGCCATCTCGCCGCGACCTTGCCCAAACACTTCAGCGCGCGGATGGGCGAGAAGAACCGGGTCGGGAAGATCTTCGTCGACTACCTGCGCAACAAGCGGCAGGCCAGCACGGTTGCCCCGTGGTCGGTGCGCGCGCGGCCCGGCCTGGCCGTGTCCGTGCCCATTTACTGGGAAGAGCTCGACGGCATCGGCAGCGCGGCGGAGTGGACGGTGGCGACTTCGCCGGCCTGGCTCGAGGAGCGCGGCGATCCATGGGAAGACTTTGCCCGCACGCGGCAGACGCTGGGCAAGGCCATGCGCAACAAGCTGGGCCTGGATTGATCATCGGAAATCCGAACTAATCCGTCCCTTCCGCGCTCTGATCCTCCTGATTCCCGACCAGAGCATAACGAAGGAGCGACCATGTTTGAACGAACCACACTGAATGGCCGCCGTATCGCCGTACTGGCGGCGGACGGCTTTGAAAAAATCGAACTCACGATGCCGGTGAAGGCGCTCGAAGCCAAGGGAGCGGAGGTCGACATCATTTCCCTGCGTCCCGGCAGCATCCGCGGCGTCAACCTGCATGAACCGGCGAGCCGCGTGAAGGTCAGCCGCACGCTGGACGAGGCCGATCCGGGCGACTACGACGCACTTCTGATTCCCGGCGGATTCATGAGTCCTGACCTATTGCGCCAGTCGGCGGCGGCACGCGATTTCGTGCGGGCGTTCGATGCCGCCCGCAAACCGATCGCCAGCCTGTGCCACGGCCCTTGGATCCTCGCTTCCGCCGGATTGACGCAAGGGCGGACCATGACGTCCTGGCCGGGCGTGCGCGACGACATGGTGAATGCGGGCGCCGTGTGGCTGGACCAGGCTGTCGTGCAGGACGGCAACTGGGTAACGAGCCGCGGCCCGCAGGACATGAAGCCCTTCATCAAGGCAATGACCGCGCTGTTCGCCGAAACCGCACCCCTCACCAGCGGGACGTCGTATTCGCTGTTTTCCGATCCGCAACGCCAGTCGCCGCCCGCACTGGTGACCACGGCGATGCGCCTGCTGCCGCGGCCCTCCCTGCGCACGCTGGTCGGCGTGGCGGTCGTCGGCGCCGGCATCATGGCGGCGAACAAGCGGCGCCAAGGCGCGCCACGATAAGTGCGGGCAAGCCTTGCTGCGTGGAATGCGAGCATAAGGGGGGAACTTCCCCCCTTATCGAAGAGTCAATGCACTCCCAAGTTTGTTTTTGAACAAGGAAAGCAATGACACAGGCAGCACGCACTATTTCTTACAATCCGAATCAACTTCTCAACACCGTCAACGCCCGCCTCGGCCTGCAGAGCGACGTTGCCCTGTCGCGCCGGCTCAAGATCGCGCGCCACGTGATCGGCAACATTCGCGCCGGCCGTCTCCAGATCGGCGGCTCCATGCTGCTGTGGATGCACGAAGCGACCGGCATCAGCATCGACGAGCTGCGCCGCCTGATGGGCGACCGCCGTGCCAAATGCCGGCCCAACGTCCGCCTCCCTATCCCTCGTGGCGACGCCACGAACTGAAATCGTCCACGTTGCGCGCGCCCGTCTTGTCCATGATGTCGGTCGCGCGCGCATTCTGCACATCGTCATCCGTATCCACCGTCAGCATGAACGTACCGCGCCAGACCGGCTCGGAATTGTTGTAGGCGTCGGTCCGTTCTTCGACACCGAGCAGCTCGTTGATCGGGCCGTCAGGCGGTCCGTTTCCCATGTCCTTGGCGTCGAGCACGCCGTTGCCCTCGACGGGCCCGGCTTCATCCAGCCGGCTGTCGAGGTGGACGCTGTCCGGCGTGAAGCCGGAGGCAAGCAACTGCTGGCGCGCATGTTCAGCGGAGGCGAGGGTGTCGTAGATCCTGACGAGTGTGCTGGGCATGATGTTCTCCACAAGTAGCATATGCCCGTCTGACTGCATTGATCGCAATGCGTTCTAGTCCCCCGTCGGCGATATCTGGAAGCTGCGCACCTGTGCCAGGTTGCGCAGGTAATCGGCAAGGATGGCGGCGTTGCGCTCGTCGGCGGTCTGCAGGACCATCCGGTATTCGAAGCAGGCGCCGTCGTCGGTGATGCGATAGCTCATGTTGGCGACGGTGAAACCGTGGCGGGCGAGGACGTCGCGCACCTGTTCCTCGGTCATCGCGTCATAGCGCCCGAAACGGATGGCATAGTGGGCATACGAATGCGAGGGCATGCGCGCCTCGATCCGGCGGAATACCGACAGCACACCGAGCGTGAGCACGGTGGCGAGGATCGCCGGGAAGTAGAAGCCGATGCCGAACAGGATGCCGATGGCCGAAGTCATCCAGATCGATGCCGCAGTGGTGAGCCCGCGCACGCTCAATCCTTCCTTGAAGATCACGCCGGCGCCGAGGAAGCCGATGCCGGTCATGATGCCCTGGGCCATGCGCGTGGGATCGGTCTGGATGATGCCCGCGGTCGTGCCGAGCCACTTGCGCTGGAACAGCATCACGATCATCAGCAGGCTGGATGCCAGGCAGACCAGCGTGTGCGTACGGAAGCCGGCGGGTCGGCCGTGATAGCTGCGCTCGAGGCCGATGACGCCGCCGGCAAGAACGGCGCCAAGCAGGTGCGCGACGATGACAAGGTAATCGGGGTCGAATGGATAGCCGGGCATGATGCATGCAGGATAGGCGCGATTGCCCCGGCGCGTTCTGCGCGACAACAAATGCAGTGAGGATAGCGGCGTTGGCCTCAGCCGCCCCGGCGCGCGAGGAAATCGCGGATCTTCTCGAAGCGGACCGGCTTGACCAGATGGTGGTCGAAGCCCGCATCGCGCGCCTGGAGCTTGGCGCTTTCCTGCCCCCAGCCGGTTACGGCAATGACGAGGATGTCCTTGCCGCCGGGCAGCGCGCGGATACGGCGGACGGCTTCATAGCCGTCCATCCCCGGCATGCCGATGTCCATGATGATGATGTCCGGCCTGGCTGCCTGTATGGAGGCGAGCGCATCCTCACCCTTGTATACCGCTTCGGCAGTGAAACCGTCGGCTTCGAGCAACTGCGTCAGCATGTCGGCGCCGTCTTGGTTATCGTCTACCACCAACACGCGGCGGTTGCCGGCGATAGGCGGTTGCACGGTCACGGCGGATGCGCGCTGATGCGCGCCATGGGCGACGATGGGCAGCGTCATCGTGAATTCGGTGCCGGTGCCCGGCCCGTTGCTGACAGCGGTGATCGTGCCGCCGTGCATTTCGATGAAGCGCCGCGCAAGGCTCAGACCGATGCCCAGCCCGCCCGTGCCGCGCGCACGGTTCTGCGACGGATCGCATTGCGCGAACATCTCGAAAATGCCGTCGATCGCTTCCGGCTCCAGTCCGATGCCGTTGTCCTTCACGCGAAAGACGGCCGTGTCGCCGCTCGTCTCCGCCCTGAGCGAAATGACGCCGGGCGCTGGGGTGAACTTGATCGCATTGCCCAGCACATTGGCAAGGCTTTGCACCAGCCGCACCGGGTCGGCGTCCAGCATGACGTCTTCCCCAGGCTGCGAAACGTCGAGCGCGTGCTGCGTTCCTTCCAGCAGCGGCGCGCAAATCTCCAGCGCATGCGAGATGACGGATGAAAGCGCAACCGGCTCGCGCTGCAGCACGATCTTGCCGCTCGTGATACGGGCCACGTCCAGCAGGTCGTCGACCAGCCTGGTCAGGTGACCGATCTGCCGTTCCACTACGTCGCGCACCTTGCTCACGCCGGATGCCGCCGGGTACATGAGCGAGAGCAGGCTCATTGCGGTCCGGATCGGTGCGAGCGGGTTGCGCAGTTCGTGCGCCAGGGTGGCGAGGAATTCATCCTTGCGCCGTTCCGCCTCGCGTGCCTGGTACTGGCGCTCGCGCGCATTGAGCGCCGACTGCACCGTGCTGATCAGCGCGCGCGTGCGCACCGGGCGTTCCAGCAGCGTGAGGTTGCGCAGCGTTGCCATCACCGTCTGCAGGCTGGGGGAGTCGGCGCCCTGGTGGGTGACGACGAGGACCGGGATGTCGGACCAGTGCGGCTGCCGGGCCACCCAGTCACCGAGCTGCTTGAGCGCGGCGGGCACGAGGGTTTCCTCCTGCGCCAGCAGCGCCCCCGCGCCGCGCTCGAGTTCGGCGAGCACTTCCTGCATGGTCTGGCAGATGTGGCACTCGATGTTGCCGGCGGCCAGCACGCGTTGAGCCAGCGCTGCGTCGCGCCCCGTCGGGGCGTAGACCAAGACGCGCGATTCGAGCGCCTGCCGTTCAGCCGGCATTGCCGTTTCCGGTGCCGTCTTGTGCACCGTCGCGGAAAGTCGGCACCCCGGTCAGGATGCCGTGGAACTGGCGCAGCACGGGGCCGACGTGGATGCCCCGGCTCGACATGGAAAACTCCCGCAACGTGCGTTCATGCGGTCCGCCGCGCTTCTTGAACACGGACACGGCTTGGCGCACCTCGCCATCCGCTTCGTAATGGCGCAGCAGCACAACATTGTCCGCGAGATAGCTTGCGTCGACACTGGCCACGCTGTTGCCGCCGATGAGCCCTTGGTGCACGCCGACGAGGACGGTGACGACGCCGCGCTGGCCCAGCCAGGTCAGCAGTTCATGCAGGTGGGTGGTCAGGAAACGTTCGTCCGGCATCGCGCTGAGGTAGCCGTTCAGGCTGTCGATGACGATCACCTTGGCGCCCCTGTCGGCGGCCGCGCAAACGCTATGCGCGAACTCGCCGGGCGGCAGCTCGGCCGGGTCGATCTGCTGGATGGTCAGCTGTTCCGACTCCAGCGCCGCGGCCAGGCGCATGCCGAGGCCCTCGGCACGATTGATCAGGTTATTGGCCGCTTCCTCGAAGATGAACATCGCCGCGCGCTCGCCCCTGGCGACTGCGGCGGACACGAACTGTGCCGCCAGCGACGACTTGCCGGTACCCGGCGGGCCGGAGATCAGGGTGCTGGTGCCTTCCTCGACGCCGCCGCCCATCAGCTTGTCGAGCTCCTCCAGGCCGGTGGCGAATTGTTCGCGACGGGCGGTCACCCGCGAAGTGGAGGCGACGAGGCGCGGGTAGGCCACGAGGCCGCCGCGGACGATCGAATAGTCATGCAGGCCGGCGCGGAATTCCACGCCACGGTACTTGCTGACGCGGATGCGGCGCCGGTCCGCGCCATATTCCTTTGCCTCCTGCACCAGCGAGATCACGGCATGCGCGATGCTGTGCACCTGCAGGTCGGCGTTGGACGCGGTGCGGTCGTCCAGCAGCAGCACGGTGCAGGCGCGGCTGGCGAAATACTGCTTGTAGGCGAGCACCTGCCGCCGGTAGCGCAGCGGATTGTCGGCGAGCAGCTGCAGCTCGGACAGGGAATCGAGCACGACCCGCGACGGCCGCACCGCTTCCACCGCGGCCAGGATTTCCTGCGTGGTCGAACCGAGCTCCACTTCCGACGCGTGGAACATCGTGTACTGCTCCTTCGGGTCGAGCAGGCTTTCGCTGGGAATAACCTCGTGGATCTGGATACCATCCATGGACAATCCGTGCGATGCCGCCACGGCGCGCAGTTCGACTGCGTTCTCGGCCAGCGAGATATAGAGCACGCGCTCGCCCTGTTTCGCGCCCTCGACCAGGAATTGCAGGCCGAAGGTGGTCTTGCCGGAACCGGGCTGGCCTTCGACCAGGTAGAGGCGGTCGCGGGTCAGCCCGCCGCACAGTATCTCGTCCAGACCGGGCACGCCGGTGGAGATCAGGGAATCGGTTTCCGTGTTCTGTTCTTTTCGCATTTGACGTCCTCCCTCCGTTGGGGCAGGCGAAATAATCCTGCATTTTGGCATGAAAGCATGGAAAGGAAGTGTGCCGCCGATCAAACCGGGAGAGGCCCGCGGCGCGGCGCGATTGCCTCCGGGAACAGGAAGCGCTTGAGCATGAGCGTGGCCATTTCCGAAGGCGGGACGGGCCGGGACACGAAATGGCCTTGCACCTCGTCGCAGTCGAGCGACTGCAGGACGTGCAGCTGCTCCGCGGTTTCCACGCCTTCGGCGACGATACTGATGTCGAGGGCGTCGGCCATCGACACGATCGCCTTGAACAGGGCCTTGCCCTCGTTGCCGTCATCGAGGGTGACGGTGAACGCGCGGTCGACCTTGAGCACGTCGACGTTCAGGCGCTGCAGCTGGGACAGGGAAGAGTAGCCGGTGCCGAAGTCGTCGACCAGCAGCTTCACGCCCAACCGCCGCAGGCCGTCCAGCTCACCGTTCACGGTTTCATCCTGGCCCGCCATGCAGGACTCGGTCAGCTCCACGCCCACCAGCGCCGGCTCCACCCCGTGCCGCCGCATCGAGGCGGCCAGCAAGGCGCTCACCTGCCCTTCGTTGAACTGCAGCGCCGAGACGTTGATCGACACTGGCACGACCGGCAAGCCCTCTGCCTTCCAGCGTGCGATCTGGTCGCATGCCTTTTCGATCACCATGCGGCCAAGCGTCAGGATCAGCCCGGTGTCCTCGGCCACCTCGATGAACTCGATGGGCGGCACCAGCCCGCGCTCCGGGTGCTGCCAGCGCACCAGCGCCTCCATGCTGCACAGCTTGCCGCTCACCGCATCCACGCGCGGCTGGTAATGGAGCACGAATTCGTCGCGCTCGATGGCCTGGCGCAGCGCCTGCTCGCGGCTGATGCGCAGGACCAGCCGGTCCGACAGATGCGACTGGTAGAACTGATAGCGACCCTTGCCGGCGGCCTTGGCGGCGTACATGGCGACATCCGCGTGCTTGAGCAGCGTCTCGCCATCCTCGCCGTCCTGCGGGTACATGCTGATGCCGATGGAGGCATGCACCCGGTGGCCGCTCGAATGCGCGACCGAGAATGGCTCGGCGAGTGCGCCGATGATGGTGCGTGCCACGCGCGAGACGTCATCCACGCGCCTGACGCGTTCGAGCACGATGGTGAATTCGTCGCCGCCCAGGCGGATCACGCGGTCGCTGCCGCGCACGATGGAACGCAGCCGCTCCGCGGCGGCCTTGAGCAACTCGTCTCCCGCGGCATGGCCGAGGGTATCGTTGATGTTCTTGAAATCGTCCAGGTCGATGAACATGACGGCAAGGCTGAACTGGTTGGCGCGCGCCTGTTCGATGGCGACCGGCAGGTAGTTGGTCAGCCAATGCCGGTTGGGCAGGGCGGTCAGCGCATCGGCGTTGGCCATGTTGGTCAGCTCCTGCTCATGCGCCTTGAGGTCCGAGATGTCGCGGATGGTCATCGCCAGCCCGGCGCCGGAACGCACCAGCTTGCGGTGCACCCAGGCGACCTTGAGCATGCTGCGCGGGGAGACGCGTACCTCGTCCTCGTAATAGCCCTCATCCATTGCCAGCCGCAGGCGCTCGAGCGCCGCACTTGCGTAATCTTCCGCATGCAGGTCGGTCACAGTCCTGCCCAGCAGCTCTGCCTTGTTCATGCCCACCAGCGCCGCCCCGCGCTCGTTGCAGTCGGCCAGCTGGAAGTCGACGATGTCGCCGCTGCCGTCGCGCACCGGGCGCAGCATGTAGAAACCTTCCTTGGCCGCGTCGACGGCAAGCCGATAGGTCTCCCTGACCTCGTGTTCCTTCTGGCGGCGCCATGCCAGGCGTGCGGAGAGCACCGTACCGATGCTGGCGAACAGAAACAGAAGCACGCTGCCCGCCGTCGCCACCGTGAAATAGCGGCGCGCGGTTTCATGGTAGGCGGCGTAAGCATGCTTTTCGGAAAGGGCAACCTGCGCGACGATCGGGTAACGATTGAGCCTGGACCACGCCACGATGCGTGACTGCCCGTCCTGGAACTTGTCCGCGGGCTCGATGGCCGAGCCCTGCGGCGACGTGAAGATCGGGTTGTTCTTGTAAAAACCTGGCGTCGATCCGCTGTGGCGGCGCGACTTGGTCGCGATCAGCGGACCGTGGGTGTAGCGGACGGAGACGAAATCGTCGGCATTGAGCATGCCTTCCTCGTAGAACGCGCCCAGGAAGGTCGGTTCGACGGCGACCATCGCCACGCCGAAGAATGCGCCGTCGACGTCCTCCAGCCGGCGCGTAAAGCGGATCACCTGTCTTTGCAGCCGCGGGGACGGCTCCGGCCCGCTGATCAGCAACCCGGGCTCGCCCGCCTTGTGCTCCTGGAAGGTCGCCTCGCGTTCGAAGGACATGCGCTGCTGGGTCTTCAGCGTGCTGGTGACGAGTTCGCCTTCCTTGTCGACGATGCTGGCATAGAGCATGGAGCTCTCCGGATACAGTCCGCGCTCCTGTTGCCGCTCCAGGTTGACGATGGAATACGGGTCTTCCCAGTCATGCTTGAGCCGCAGGGTGATCTGGTCGATGTAACTGACGGTGCGCTCCAGCTGGACGGCGTACGCCCGCGCCAGCGACTCCGCCTGGCGGACCGTTTGCTCGTGGACTTCTTTCCGGTCGTGTTCCAGCAGCGTGAGGACTGCTCCCCACAGCAGGCAGGCGAGCAAAAGTGCGGAGGCCGGCCAGAGGATGATGGCGCGCGCGTTGCGCCGCAGAAAACCGGCTTGCGTTGCCATTGCGGGCTTCCGGTGCGCATTCCGCGTCCCGATGTCCGGTGCGTTCATGGATGGGTGTCTTCCTGGTCGGGCAGCATCGGGCGCTGGCGTGCCGGCCACGGGGCGTGCGTGAAGGTGCAAGCAGCGCTTGCTATGGATATTTGACTACTCAGAAACGTGTCCGGCCTCAAAGTTCCGGAACGCGGGAAGGGTCAGTCCTGCTCCTGCGTCACGGCCCGGACGAGCTGGACGGCGGGCAAGGCAAGTTCGCGCAGTTGGTCGACCTGGCCCTTTTCGATTGCCTGCAGCACCAGTTCGTTCACCCCGCCGACGATCGCCATTGCCATCTCTGGCGAGAGCCGGCGGCGGGCGCCGCGACGGCGGTTGATGACCTGGAGCATGAAGTCGGCGATCTCGTCGTTCGCCCGGCGCCGGACGGCCAGGCCTTCCGCCCCGAGGCCGAGGATCTCGATGAACAGCGTGCGCACCAGCACCGGGTTCTGCGCCAGGCAGCCGAAATAGGCGGACATGGCCGTTTCCACCTGGTCCTGCCAGTCGCGCTGCGGGTCGATCGCGTCCCGCAACACCTTCAGGGCGCCGTGGCTGGCGGCTTCGTAGAGTGCGATCAGGCATTCCGCCTTGGTCGAGAAATGCTCATAGAACGTCCGGCGCGAAACGGCGGCTTCCCGCACGATGTCGGCAATCGTCGTTTCCGCATAGCCTTTGGCCGCTACGGCGTGCGCCATGCCTTCCAGCAGGCGGTGCCGGTGGGGCGCGGGGGAATCGAGATCGGACAAGCTTTGCGTCATGTCAGCAATTCTAGCAGTCCGGTACTTGACAGTACCAACCCCGCATATGAAGATAGTTGGTACTGGCACGTACCACCGCACGCGTATCTTTCCAATCTGAAATCCGACGGAGCACTCCGATGACCGACCTTGTTGTCCGCCGCCTGCTGATCGACCTCGAAAAGCCGTTTGCGCGCCACTGGTGCGGCGGCGATGCCTTTCGCACGGCGCTGTTCAATGCGCTGTCGATGAGCTTTCCGGTCGGCGAGCAATTCTTCATCGACTCGGTACGCAACGGTTACAAGAGCTTGCCGGAGGAAAAGCAGGAGCGTTTCCGCAAGGAAGTGCAGGGCTTCGTCGGCCAGGAAGCGACCCATCGGCGCCTGCATTCGCTGTTCAACGGCCACCTGGAGAAGCAGGGGCTGGTCAACGACTGGGCACCGCGCGCGCAGAAGCGCCTGAAGCTGCTCGACAGCGTGGAGTACCGCCACTGGGTGGCGATCACCGCGGCCAACGAGCATTTCACGGCCATCCTGGCAGACTGGCTGTTGCGTAACCATGACGTGCTCGACGGCGACCCGCGCCTGAAGACGATGTGGCTGTGGCACAGCGCCGAGGAATCCGAGCACAAGAGCACCGCCTTCGACCTGTACCAGGCGCTGGGCGGCGATTACGAATGGCGCGTCACCTGGATGCGCCGCGTCACTACCATCTTCCTCGGCGACACGATCCGCCAGACGATCAGCAATTTGCGCCGCGACGGCAGCTTGTGGAAATGGAGCACATGGAAGAGCGCCGCCGGCTTCCTGTTCGGCAAGCGCGGCCTGGTGCGCGAGACTTACGGCCCGTGGCGGGAGTATTTCCGCAAGGATTTCCATCCCGCGCAGCAGGACAGCGGCCTGTCGTCGCGCTGGCTGGCGGAGAACGCCGACCAGTACAACCTCGTCGGCGCCTGAGCCTTACGACACGACGTCGGCGAACTGCTTGGTGTCGGTGTATTCCTGGAAGCGCACGACGCGCCCGTCGCGCAGGCTCCACACATGCGCGAACTGCGCGTGCAGCTCCTTGCCGGTTTCCTTGTAGCGTCCGTGATGCACGCCCAGCACCACGACATTGTTTTCGCCGTCGATCATCTGTTGCGGATCGACCGAGAATTCGTCCCAGTCATGCCCCAGCCGCTTGAACACGCCTTCGAGCACCGCTTGCGGGCCGACATAGGGGTTACGGTCTGCGTACGGGAAATTGTCGGCCTCGACCCACTCGACGCGCTCATCCATCCGATCCAGCACCGCGGGAACATCGCCCCGGCTGAAGGCATCGTACAGTCCGCGTACCGTCTCTACGTTCAGTTGTGACATCACCGCCTCCTCGTTCGCTTGCGCTGCAGGCGCACGGCAAACGCCGGCGCCTGCCAACATGATAGGCAGGCGCGTGGAGACGAGAGCAAAGAGGCGGTGATCTTGTTTGCGCGCGCGCAAACTCAGCGGTGCATGCCGAAGCGGAAGCGCGACAGCAGGCCGTCGGCGGAGGCATGCGCGTCATGCAGGGCGTGCGCAGGCACGAACTTGAGCAGCGCCGGGATGCCGAGCGCCAGCAGCGTGACATCGTCGACGAAACCGAGCAGCGCCAGCCAGTCGGGCACGATGTCGATGGGGCTGAACACGTACAGGCCCAGCAACAGGGCCAACAGCTTCAGGCGAAACGGCGTAGCGGGATTGCGGCAGGCATACCACAACACCAGGATTTCCCGGCCGACAGAACGGAACAGACGACCCAAGCGCAGGAACATTGCAGACTCCAGTACCGATAAGGTGGATACGGAAGACTTTGGCAACCGCAGACGCAAAAAGTGCCTTCGGAATTCCTGAACGATATTTCGCTAGCGCCTGATGTTCACCATGACAACGCCGAGCATCACCAGCAGCGCACCGGCGACGAAGCGCGGATCGAGCGGGTCGCCCAGCAGCAAGACACCGAAGGCGACGCCGAACAGCGGCGTCAGGAAGGAGAACACCGACAGACGCGAAGCGAGGTACTTGCGCAGCATCCAGAACCACACGAGATAACTGAGGAAAGCCACGATCACCGCCTGGAAGAACAGGCTGCCCCATACCGTCGGCGTCATCGTCACGCCGCTGCCCTGCCCCATTGCGTATGCGATCGCCACCAGGATCACGCCGCAGCTGGCCAGCTGGTAGAACAGTGTGATAGCCGGCGGCGCTTCCGACAGCGCCGAGCGCCGGATGAGCAAGGTCGTGGCCGCCCAGAACAGACCGCCGAGCACGCCGAGCGCATCGCCGGCCAGCATCGCGGCCCAGTCGCGCGAGGGGCTGGCGAAGCCGTTGGAAAACGCCACCGCAATGCCAGCGAAGGCGGCAACCGCGCCGGCCCATTGCAACCTGCCGAGGCGCTCGCCGGGAATCAGCCAGTGCAGGCCCAGCACGGTGAAGATCGGCGCCGTGTAGAGGAACACCGACATGTGCGATGCGGTGGTGTACTGCAACCCGACCGCAACGAACAGGAACTCGAGCGCGAACAGCACGCCCGCGCCGATACCGGGCAGGAAGAAGCGGTCACGCACCGACAGCCGTTCGCCTTTCCACACAATGAGCGCCAGGACCAGCACCGCGGCCGCCAGCGAGCGCAGGCCGATCTGCATCACCGCCCCCATCGACGGCAGTGCCAGCTTCACCGCCACCTGCTGCAGTCCCCACAGCACGCACAGCACGAGCATGGTGGCGACGGCGAGCGTATCGAGGGCTTTGCGCTGGGACATGTTGAAACCGGAAAATGAATCGAGCCGCTATTGTATGCGCGGGAATTTTTTCGCGTTGCCCGCCACCACTTTTTGCACTCGATCACACGCGATGGCGAAAAGGCCGCGATTGCCTGAACCAGTTAATCGCACCCATCTCTAACTGGTGAGACAACCAATCCGGAGCGCAACACGATGACCCCCCAGGACCTCGACGCAGTGACGTTTCTGACCGCCCAGCACAGGGACATGGAAGACCTGCTCGGACAAATCGCCGACGCCGAAGACGATGCACGCAAGAGGGAGCTGTTCGTGCAGGCGGCCGACCAGCTGACCGTGCACATCAAGGCAGAGGAAGAAATCTTTTATCCCGCCGTACACCGCGCGCGCACCGAGGACGACTTGCTGGAATCGCTGGAAGAGCACCTCTCGCTCAAGCGTCTGCTGGCCGACCTGATCGAGATGGATCCGTCGGAGAAGTCTTTCGAGGCGAAGTTCAAGGTGCTCAAGGAGCAAACCGAGCATCACCACAAGGAAGAGGAAGAGCACCTGTTCCCCGCGGTGCTCAAGCTGCTCGATCAGGCGCAGCGCATCGCGCTGGGCGACGAAATGCGCGTGCGCCAGGCCAGCCTGACGCGCCTGGGCGAGCCGCGCGAAGCCGTCTCCGACGAAACTGGCGCCGCCGCACCGCTTCCTCCCAAAACCGGCGATTCGGTCGCCGCGGGAGCACGATGAAATCCTTCGTCCTCCTGATGTTCGCCGCGACGCTGTGCGCAGTGTCGCATGCGGCCGGTACGCCGGAACCTGCGACGAAACTGCCGGCCGATCCCGGCATGCGCACCGTGCCGCCGCGCGTGGAGAACACGCCGGCCGATCCGGGCGCGGTCGTCACGCCGCCGCGCACCGGGACGGAGGAAATCGTGAAGACACCCGGCAAGGCAGTCGACCCGAAGATCGACGACGCGACGACGGACATCGACCGCCGCAACCGGAAGAGGTCGTACCAGAAGAGTGCGCAATAAGAGAACTCTCGGCGCGAACCCCAGTTAACCGGCCATCCGCCCATCCCATTCGACGGAGCACATCATGGCTACACTACACGGCATCCTGACCGAACTCGGCATCGAAAACCCCGTCATGCACCCCGACCGCGAGGAAGGCCACGAAACCGGCTGGATGGTGGATGAGAAGTTCGAGCCCATCATCGGCAAGACCTACCAGATCGCCTTTGGCCGCGTCCCCTTCGGGCGCGAGATGCGCAACGTCATCCGCACGCTGCGCATCGATGGGCCCGAGCCCGAGCAATGGTTCGACGTCGACGAGGAAAGACGCCTGGAAGACGGTCTGAACCTGACCTCGATCAAGGCCTTCCGCCGCATTGCCTGACGTGCGATGCTGGCCTGGTTCCTGGCGGCGGCGCTGCTCCTGCCCCTGTCACAAGGCCTGAGCGCAGCACTCCCCGTGCCGGCGCAACAGGAACAGCCTGCCGGCGACGAAGAGGAAGACACGCCGCGCGACGGCATGCCGGTGACGGCCGACACCGAGCGCAAGGTGCGCGCCTTCCTCGACCGTTTCGTGGACCCGGAAAAGACGCCGGAAGAACAGGCCGAGTTGTTCACCGAGCGCGCGGAATACTACGAGCACGGCTATGTCGACCGCGAGGACATCGTGCGCGACGTGCAGCGTTACGTCCGGCATTGGCCCGAACGACGCTACACGGTGGCCGGGATCGACTTCATGAGCGCCGACCCGCGCTCGGATCGGATCTTCGTCAGCTACACCATCGACTTCGAGGTCGCGCGCGGCGAGAAAAGCGTGGCCGGCAAGGCGAGCTATGGCGCCATCATCAAGGATATCGACAGCGAACCGAAGGTCGAATCCATCAAGGAAAAAGTGCACGCCCGCAGCTCCGGATCAAACAGGTAGGCCGGCGCGACGGTATCATCAAGCGGTCCCGCAATCCGCCGCAAAGGAGAGGTATGAGCGCGCCACGGCAATCCTTCATCCCTGTTCACCGCCATTTCGCCGCCCTGGCAGCAGCGCCCTTGCTCTGCATCATCCCCCTGGCTGCCGGGGCGCAGGCGCAGGTCGAATCCGTCGCCAGGAATCTCGAACATCCGTGGGGCCTGACCTTCATCGACAAGGGCCGCATGCTCGTGACGGAACGTCCCGGGCGCATGCGCGTGGTGCAGCCGGACGGCACCACCAGCGCCCCGCTGGAAGGCCTGCCGCAGATCGACGCCGGCGGGCAGGGCGGCCTGCTCGACGTGCTGGCCGACAGCGGCTTTGCACGCAACCGCACCATCTACTTCTGTTATTCGGAACCGGCGGAGTCCGGCTCCGGCAACTCCACCGCGCTGGCCTCGGCTCGCCTGCCGGAGGACGCGCGACGGCTTGAGCAGGTCAAGGTCATCTTCAGCCAGAAACCCAAGTACGGCAGCAATGCCCACTTCGGATGCCGCATCGTCGAGAGCGGCGACGGCACGCTTTACCTCACCCTCGGCGACCGCTTCCGGCGCATGGAAGACGCGCAAAAGCTCGACAACCACCACGGCAAGATCGTCCGTATCAACAAGGACGGCTCGGTGCCGAAAGACAATCCCTTCACGGGCCGCAGCGGGGCGCTGCCCGAGATCTGGAGCTACGGTCACCGCAACGCGCAGGGCGCGGCGCTCGGTCCCGACGGCAAGCTCTGGATGAACGAACACGGGCCCCAAGGCGGCGACGAAGTCAACCGCCCCGAGGCCGGCAAGAACTACGGCTGGCCGGTGATCTCGCACGGCGAACACTACGGCGGCGGCAAGGTCGGCGTCGGCAGCGCCAGGGCAGGCATGGAACAGCCGCTGTACCATTGGACGCCGTCGATGGCCCCCTCCGGCATGGCCTTCCTCAAGAGCGACAAGTACGGGAAAGAGTGGCAGGGGAGTGCCTTCGTGGGGGCGCTCAAATTCCGCTACCTCGCCCGGCTCGAAGTGAAGGACGGCAAGGTGCTGAAGGAAGAAAAGCTGCTGGAAGACCTGAGCAAGCGCATTCGCGATGTAAAGGAAGGGCCGGACGGCTTGTTGTACCTGCTGACGGATGAAAGCCGGGGCGAGATCCTGCGCCTGAAACCGCGCTGATCGTGTCCGCCGCCGTCCTGGCGGCGGCAAAGCGTTACGAGAACGAGAAAAACCGTAATTTTCCTTGGTGCTCCTGCGGCCCGCTCCTAGCATTCCACCATCAGCCGAGGCGAGAAAACACCCGGCCAATGTTTCCAAGAGGAATGAAAGTGAACGACATCCGCGCCATGCCCCTGCTACCCATCAATCAAACCGGCCGCTCAGCAGCCGGCACTCCCATTACCAGCCAGGAAAAATTCCACGCTGACCTCCTCGCCGGCCGACGGGATTTCTCCGGCATGGACTTGCGCGGCGTGCGTATTACACAGGGCGACCTGACAGGCTGTAATTTCAGCGGTGCGCAGATGCGCGGGAGTGCGATCGCCCTCTCGAATCTCGATACGACCGTGTTTACAGGCGCCGATTTGCGCGGGGCACAATTCAGCATGAGCCGGGGAACAGGCATCCTGATGGACGGCGCCAAGATGACCAATGCCCGCATGACCTTGTGCACCTTCGTGTCATCGGTCTTTTCCGATACGCAGATGCGCTACCTGCATACCACGTCGAACACATTCCTCGGCTGCAACTTTGACCGCGCGCAATTGCACGGCGTCCGATGCGACGAGGATGTATTCGAGGACACCAGCCTGAATGGGGCACGTGCGGATAAAACGGAAGAACCGGGGGAAATGCGCAAGTGCACCTTCCGCAATGTCTCGATGACGTCGGCGCGGCTCAATCTGCTGATTGCGGAGTCCACGCTCCATCGTGTGGACTTCACCCAATCCCGCCTCGCCGGCATGCGCTTTCACGGCTGCACCTTGGAGGGACCGATTGAGTTCGAGCTCAGCCGCGATTTCCCCCATTTCGTCGACACCACCTTCCACAACGTCAATTTCCTGCCGCTGGCCGACATGCCTGCAACGTGGCTGCATGAACCGGACTTTGAGAAAGAGCGCCTGCATTACGAAAAAAACCGCCCGGTATGGCAGTCCATCATTGAGTGGAAGCACCGTGACGACGGCCAGCCCATCCTGTCGGTCAACCTTGACCAGTACAAGGACAAGATCCAGAGCCTCGACGCTCTCACGCGCAGACACCTCAGGGAGAAAGTCTCGACGCTCATGAGGGACATGGCGGCGCTGAGCTCTGATCCGCGCGCCGAGGCGATCTTCAACGAGATCATGGCGCTGGACGACGCGATGACGGCAAGGGAGAACAAGAGCGGTTTCGCAGAGGTGAGAAGCGGCATGGGGCCGGGGGCCTTCCCGCTATTCGGCTAGGCATTTCCCAAGCCGGCTTGCTGAGACGCTTCTTCGGCGCCGACATGAGCCGCGACTCTATTCATCTGTTCGGCTAGGTAGCCCCTCTGCCAGCCTGATGCGCCCGGTTAAGCATATTGTCAATTCGATAATAATTCTTCTCCTCCGGGCGCACCACTCCTAGCATTCCAGTTCAAGACCGCGCCTGCTCAATGGCGCATCCCATCTCTGCTGTTCCTTGATACACCCTTTTCCCGAAAGGACTCGCCATGACGAGCTTCGTATCTTCCCTTTGCAGAACCCTTACCTCTTGCTGGAACGCCTCGACGGAGAAAGGCAAGGCCGAAATCAAAACCGGGGCACCTGATGGCCCATGTCGGCCTGCCCCTATCGCTCCCCGCCAGGCCCGGGTGCCACAGCCGCTGGGCGACCTCGGAGAAGATCCCACCGATGTTGATCTCGACGATTCCATGGAACAGCCCCACGACGACGAAAACCGGCGCATCGTCATTCCGTATCAAACGCCCGCGCTCGGAGGCGCCGTTCAAATGTTGAAACAAGATGGGGAGTGTCCCGAAAAACATTTGGCTTCGAATGATCTGTCCCGCAAAAGCTCCGCCGACGTCTCCGATTCCGTCTCCGAGTCCGTCTCCACTATTGCCCCCTTGGTTCGTGCACCCCACGGTACCAATGAAGTGGAGACGATCAAGCAGGGCGTCGAGAAGAAAGCGGAGGAGATGTACCAGATACTCCGTGAGGCAGCGGAGTGCTGGCACAACCGGATCAACAAGACAGAAACTGCAAGGGAGATGTGGGGCTTGAATATGCAGCTGATTGCCAAGTTGCCCGACACGCTGCGGCAGAAACATGCCCCCTGCCTCGACTGCAATTTCGAAAGCATCCCCCAATACCTGGTCTATCACAACCGGCAAATCGGACAAGACGAACTGCGGGGCGCGCTTGTCTACTGGATCAAGACTTTCGGCGACCACGTGCACGTGTTCCCGCACGTTCTTCCGTTCCATTACGACGTGCCCGACTTCCAGTTCCTGGCCGACGCGAGAAGAACCTTTCACAATTTTGTGGAGACGGCATCACGCGAGCGCAAACCGACACTGGCCTTGATCGATATGTGGGGCCATTGCATGGGCCTTGTGGCTGATTTCAGCGACGGAACACCCGCCTATTACATTTGCGACGTGGTGACATCGGCAACGCAAGTGAACTGGGATGCTCTCGCGGAAGACTACATCAACAGGATCCGATTCCTTTCGTGCGGCGAGATCAAGGAGACCAATACAACCTATCTCGGGAATCGCCTGCACGGGCACATATCGAATGCGAACGGGCCGTTGATGTGCTGGATGCTGGAACAACTGGCCGCGGAACTGAAGGCCAAGCCGGGTCCCATCGACGACGCGATCCACCGCTGCTACACATCCTGGCTGCTGAACGTCGCGGGAGAGGGCGCGCAGTCCGATTTTGACTGTCGATTGCGCGCAAAGATTCTTGCGTGCACGTGAGCATAGGACGCGGCAAGCCAGGACGGGAGGCCAATAGGGGAACAAAGATGATGAAATTAAACACGTACGTGTCGCAGCACAATCCGAACAATCAACAGGTGCCGCACAGGCAGATTCTTGGCAAGCAGGAGTTCATCACAGAACTCAAGGAAGGACGCAAGAATTTCCCAGGCGTGGATCTGAGCGGCCTGCGCCTTTCCAATATGGATTCCGAATTCGATCTTAGTGGTTGCAATTTCAGCGGTGCGAACTTGAGAAAATGCATCATTACCGACTGCGAGCTCGACGGCACCGATTTTTCCGGCGCAGATTTGAGCAATGCCGAACTGAGAGGATGCACAGGGATCGGCACCATGATGGATGCAACCTGCCTGGAGAACGTTCTTTTCGAAGAATGCAATCTCTACGCAAGCTCTTTCGAAAACGCCAGGCTGGGTAATGGAAATGTCCGGCTGCATCTTCATGCGCTCCAACTTCGTAAGAGCGGATTTGAGCAGTATCGTGTTCAAGAATTGCAATTTCGAGGAAACCGGTTTCCTGTTCGCGAGCGCAGGGAAAAAAGGCGAGATCCGGGACTGCGAGTTCCGTGACGTGTCGTGGCAGTTGACGTCTCCCAGACTACTGTTCTGGAACGCCGATTTTCAAAACGTCGACTTCTCGGGATGTGATCTCGGAAATTCCGAGTTTGTCAGCTGCAAATTCCGTGCACCGATCGTACTCGAACGCTGCAGAGGACTGGACGAGTTTGTCGACAGCACCTTTGAGGACGTCAATTTCCTGCCGCTGGTGAACATGCCTGCGACATGGAAGAAAGCACGCGGATACGAGCAGCAGCGCGCCCACTATGAACAGCACAAGACGCAGTGGGACGATATCGTAAAGTGGAGGCTTCCCATGGACGGACAGCCGACATTGTCGATCGATCTCTATGCCTACCTGCTGCATATCTCCAAATTCGACGCATTGACGCGCAAGTGTCTCAGGGAGATAGCCACGGCCCAGATGCTGCAGGGAGGTCCGGGTGTGGAGACCGACCGTGCACGTGCGCTGTTCTGGAAAATCATGCAGATCGATGATGCGTTGACGAACTCTGAGGATACGGAGATCAAGGGCAGACCGGCCAGGTCGCTGGAAGTAGCGTGGCTGGACGGCGGTACCAAGGAGGTTTTCCTCGTTCCCGCACGTGCCGAGAGCTGGAGCGTGAATGCGAATCCGTCGTCCGGCACCGGCAACGACGCGACGTTTTCCGCGCCGTTCGGTTAGCGGGGCTTGGGTATGTCGCGGGGCGCATGGTGGGTTTCGCTGCGCTCTACCCACCCTACAATTCTCTATGCAGAAAACGCAGGGCAGGCAATTAAAGGACCGTAGGGTGGGTAGAGCGAAGCGAAACCCGCCAAGTTCTCATGCAACTAGAGGACTGTAGGGTGGGTAGAGCGAAGCGAAACCCACCAAGCATCCTTGCACTCAAGCCTTGCACTTCTCCGCAATGTAGGCCAGCGCTTCTTCCACCTGGTCGATCAGGATCAGGCAAAGGTCGCCTTCCGCCAGTTCGGCAAGCGCGGTATCGATTGCCACAAACTCACCCTTGATCTCTTTCACCGCACGCGTGCGTTTGGCGTCCTTCAGACCCTCGCGCAAGAGGCCTACCACTTCGCCTTCGGCGCGGCCGCGCTGGCAGGCATCTTCATAGAGCACGACGCTGTCGAACGCGTCGCCAAGGATTTCCGTCTGCCGGCGCAGGTCGATGTCCCGGCGGTCGCCGGCGCCGCTGATAACGGCCGAGCGGCGCTTGGCGGGCATGCTGTCGATGGCGTTGACCAGCGCCTGGATGGCGTCCGGGTTGTGGCCGTAGTCGGCGATCAGGGTGGCGCCCTTGTAGTTGAAGAGGTTGAAGCGGCCGGGCGCGCTTTGCGCATCGTTGACGAAGGTCTGCACACCCTTGCGGATCACGTCCCAGTCGATACCCAGGCCCCATGCGGCACCGATTGCGGCCATGGCATTCTCGACCTGGAAGCCGATGGTGCCGTTGTGCGTCACAGGGATGTCGGCCAGCGGGATGCGGTGCGAGGTCTTGCCCTCGGCGGCGATGATGGCGTCGCCGTCGACGTAGATCACGCGGCGCCCCTGTGCGCGGTGCATGGTCATGACCGGATGATGCACGTCCTTGGCGAAGAAGGTGACGGCGCCGGGGCAGACGGAAGCCATGCTGGCGACCATCGGGTCGGCGGCATTGAGCACGGCGTTGCCGTTGGGCGCGACGTTTTGCACGATCACGCGCTTGACCACGGCGAGGTCTTCAACGGTAGTGATGAAGTTCAGGCCAAGGTGGTCGCCTTCGCCGATGTTGGTGACGACCGCGACGTTGCAGCGGTCGAAACCGAGGCCTTCGCGCAGCACGCCGCCGCGGGCGGTTTCGAAGACGGCGGCGGTGACGTCGGGATGCATCAGCACGTTGCGCGCACTGCGCGGGCCGCTGCAGTCGCCGGTGTCGATGCGCTTGTCGCCGATGTAGACGCCGTCGGTGCCGGTCATGCCGACACGGTGCTTGTCGGTGGCGAGGATGTGGGCGGTCAGCTTGACTGTCGTGGTCTTGCCGTTGGTGCCGGCCACGGCGACGACCGGGATGCGGCCGTCGTCGCCGTCCTTGAACATGGCGGAGATGATGGCTTCGCCGACCGGGCGGCCCTTGCCGTAAGACGGCTGCAGGTGCATGCGCAGGCCGGGCGCCGCGTTGACTTCGACAATGCCGCCGCCTTGCTCTTCCATCGGCTTGATCACGGTTTCACAGACCACGTCGACGCCGCAGATGTCGAGGCCGACCATTTGCGCAGCTTCGACCGCACGGGCGGCGAGTTCGGGATGCACGTCTTCGGTGACATCGGTGGCGGTGCCGCCGGTGCTGAGGTTGGCATTGTTGCGCAGTACGACCAGCGTGCCTTTCGGCGGAATGCTGTCGATGGTGTAGCCCTGCTTGTCGAGCACGGCGCGGGCGATGTCGTCGACACGGATCTTGGTCAGCGAGGTTGCGTGGCCATCGCCGCGGCGCGGGTCCTTGTTCACTTGCTCGATCAGCTGCGCGATGCTGTGCACGCCGTCGCCGGTGACCTGCGGCGGCTCGCGGCGGGCGGCGGCCACCATCTGGTCGCCGACCACGAGGATGCGGTAGTCGTGGCCGGTGATGTAGCGCTCGACGATCACGTCTTCGCTGATTGCATGCGCGGCCTCATAGGCGCGCAGCACGTCTTCGCGCGTCTTCATGTTGACCGCGACGCCCTTGCCCTGGTTGCCGTCGCGCGGCTTGACGACGACCGGCGCGCCGATTTCCTGCGCGGCCTTCCAGGCGTCTTCGCCATTGGCCACGGCACGTCCGTTGGGAACGGGCACGCCGGCCGAGTGCAGCAGCATCTTGGTGAGTTCCTTGTCCTGCGCGATCGATTCGGCGATGGCGCTGGTGCTGCCGGTTTCGGCGGCCTGGATGCGGCGCTGGCGATGGCCCCAGCCGAACTGCACCATGCTGCCTTCGGTCAGGCGGCGGTAGGGGATGCCGCGCGCGACGGCGGCGTAGACGATGGAGCCGGTGCTGGGCCCGAGGCGGATGTCTTCGTCGAGGTCGCGCAATTCCTTGAGCGCAGCGTCGAGGTCGAAGGGGGTGTTGTGGATGGCGCTGGCGATGAGCTTTTCGGCGAGTTCGAAGGCGAGGCGGCCGACGTCTTCTTCGGTGTACTCGACCACCACCTGGTAGGTGCCGGCTTCCACCGTGGCGACCGAACGGCTGAAGGTCACCGGGCAGCCGGCCTGGGCCTGCAGGCAGAGCGCGGCGGATTCGAGCGCATGCGCGAGCGAGAAGGGCTGGCCGGCGGCGGGCTCGAGGAACTTGATGTCGGGAAAACGTGCGCGCAGCCGTGCCTCGAAGTCGGGCATGGCGGTGATGTCGCGCTCGGTTTCGCTGCACGACACGATGGCTTCGATCGACGTGTGTCGACTCCACAGGTTAGGGCCGCGCAGGGCGCGGATACGCGAAATTTCCATCAATTGTTTCCTTGTGGCCGCCTGTCGTCAGGCGGCGTTCTTCTCAATCGTCTTGCGGGAAGCAGGCGGCGCGGTTCAGGCCGCCTTCCTTGCCTTGCCCATGCCGTAGTCGAAGGTTTCGATCGCAGCGCGGATGACGTCGGCGCTGACGCCGACGGCCCAGGCGGCGCCGGCGGCGGCCAGGATGTTCTCGATGATCCAGGGCTGCTTGTCCAGTTCCCGGATGGCCAGCTTCGCGGTATCGACCAGCGGCGTTTCCACGCTGCCTTCGGCGAGCACGATGACGCCGTCCGTCACGAACAGCGCGCGACCGCCCTGTTCACGATGGCGCACCAGCGGCTCCGCGTCCGCGGCCTGGGCGAAGAAGATCACGCTGCCGTCGCACAGCTCTGCCAGTTCCGCCACGCGGTGGTCGGCGGCATTGAGCACGGCGGCGCCCTCGGGGAGCACGATGTCGACCTGGGTGCGGGCCACGGTCGCCAGTGCATCGGCGTCCGGGAAATGCAGGTCGGCCAGATGGTCGCCGTTGTCGATGTTGGTCACGACGCCGACCAGGCAGCGGTCGTAGGCGATGCCTTCGGAGGCAATGGCGCGGTAGCCGTTTTCAAAGACGGCGGCTTCGACCGAGCGGTTCATCAGGATGCGGTGCGCGGCGGCCCAGTTGGCGCTGTCGCCGGCATCCATCTGGCGCTGGCGCAGGAAGATGCCGTCGCTGCAGGCGGTGCCGACATAGGGGCCGTGCAGCTTGATCATGCGCGCGGTGAGGCGCGCAACCATGGTCTTGCCGCGGCTGCCGGTGATGCCGACGATGGGAATGCGGCCGTTGTCGTCCTTCGTCGGAAACAGGTGATCGACGATCGCCTGGCCGACCGGGCGCGGCGTCCCGACGGCGGGCTTGAGGTGCATCAGCAGGCCGGGGCCGGCATTGACTTCGACGACGGCGCCGCCCTGGTCTTCCAGCGGGCGCGAGATGTCCTGCGCGACGATGTCGACGCCGGCGATGTCGAGGCCGACGATGCGCGCGGCCAGCGAGGCGGCTTGGGCGACGGCGGGATGGACTTCATCGGTGCAGTCGAAGGCGAGGTTGCCGCGGCTCTGGATCAGCACGGTCTTGCCTTCGGGCGGCACCGAGTCGGGGCCGAAGCCCTGGCGTTCCAGCACCAGCAGTACGGTCGGGTCTTCCTCGTAGGTGATGCGG
>NZ_DASRXF010000010.1:0-44516 GCF_035654295.1 Noviherbaspirillum sp.
TTGATGGTGTCCTTCAGCTGCAGAATCTCGCCGCGCACGTCCACGGTGATCTTCTTGGACAAGTCGCCGTTCGCCACGGCGGTGGTCACGTCCGCGATGTTACGCACCTGCGAGGTCAGGTTGCCCGCCATCGAGTTCACCGAGTCGGTCAGATCCTTCCAGGTACCCGCCACGCCTGGCACGTTCGCCTGGCCGCCCAGTTTGCCTTCGGTGCCCACTTCGCGTGCCACACGCGTCACTTCCGAGGCGAACGAGGAAAGCTGGTCCACCATCACGTTGATGGTGTTCTTCAGTTCGAGAATCTCGCCCTTGGCGTCCGCGGTAATCTTCTTCGACAGGTCGCCGCGCGCCACGGCGGTGGTCACTTCCGCGATGTTACGCACCTGGCCGGTAAGGTTGGAGGCCATGAAGTTCACGTTGTCGGTCAGGTCTTTCCAGGTACCGCCGACGCCCTTCACATGCGCCTGTCCGCCCAGTTTGCCTTCGGTACCCACCTCGCGCGCCACGCGCGTCACTTCCGATGCGAACGAGTTCAGCTGGTCCACCATCACGTTGATGGTGTTCTTAAGTTCGAAGATTTCGCCGCGCACGTCCACGGTAATCTTCTTCGACAAGTCGCCGTTTGCCACCGCGGTGGTCACGTCCGCGATGTTACGCACCTGCGCGGTGAGGTTGCCCGCCATCGAGTTCACCGAGTCGGTCAAGTCCTTCCAGGTGCCCGCCACGCCGGGCACGTTCGCCTGTCCGCCGAGCTTGCCTTCGGTACCCACTTCACGGGCCACGCGGGTAACTTCCGATGCAAATGCATTGAGCTGGTCCACCATCACGTTGATGGTGTTCTTGAGTTCAAGAATCTCGCCCTTGGCGTCTGCGGTAATCTTCTTCGACAAGTCGCCGTTTGCCACGGCGGTGGTCACGTCTGCAATGTTGCGCACCTGGCCGGTGAGGTTACCGGCCATCGAGTTCACCGAGTCGGTCAAGTCCTTCCAGGTACCCGCCACGCCCGGCACGTTCGCCTGTCCGCCCAGCTTGCCTTCGGTACCCACTTCACGCGCCACGCGCGTCACTTCCGAGGCGAAGGAGGAAAGCTGGTCCACCATCACGTTGATGGTGTCTTTCAGTTCGAGAATCTCGCCCTTCACGTCCACCGTGATCTTCTTGGACAGGTCGCCACGCGCCACGGCAGTGGTCACTTCCGCGATGTTACGCACCTGGCCCGTCAGGTTGGACGCCATGAAGTTCACATTGTCGGTCAGGTCTTTCCAGGTGCCGCCCACGCCCTTCACCTGCGCCTGGCCGCCCAGCTTGCCCTCGGTACCCACTTCGCGCGCCACGCGCGTCACTTCCGATGCGAACGAGGAGAGCTGGTCCACCATGGTGTTGATGGTGTTTTTCAGTTCGAGAATCTCGCCCTTCACGTCCACCGTGATCTTCTTCGACAGGTCGCCGTTGGCCACCGCGGTGGTCACGTCGGCGATGTTTCGCACCTGGCCGGTCAGGTTACCCGCCATCGAGTTCACCGAGTCGGTCAGGTCTTTCCAGGTACCTGCCACGCCTTTCACCTGCGCCTGGCCGCCCAGCTTGCCTTCGGTGCCCACTTCGCGCGCCACGCGCGTCACTTCCGATGCGAAGGAGGAAAGCTGGTCCACCATGGTGTTGATGGTGTCTTTCAGCTGGAGAATTTCACCCTTGGCGTCCGCGGTAATCTTCTTCGAGAGGTCGCCGTTTGCCACGGCAGTGGTCACCTCCGCGATGTTGCGCACCTGCCCGGTCAGGTTGGACGCCATGAAGTTCACGTTGTCGGTCAGGTCTTTCCATGTGCCGCCCACGCCGGGCACGTAGGCCTGGCCGCCGAGCTTGCCCTCGGTACCCACCTCACGGGCCACGCGCGTCACTTCCGATGCAAACGAACGCAGCTGGTCCACCATGGTATTGATGGTGTCCTTCAGCTGCAGAATCTCGCCGCGCACGTCCACGGTGATCTTCTTGGACAAGTCGCCGTTCGCCACGGCGGTCGTCACGTCCGCGATGTTACGCACCTGCGAGGTCAGGTTGCCCGCCATCGAGTTCACCGAGTCGGTCAGATCCTTCCAGGTACCCGCCACGCCCGGCACGTTCGCCTGTCCGCCCAGCTTGCCCTCGGTACCCACTTCGCGCGCCACGCGCGTCACTTCCGAGGCGAAGGAGGAAAGCTGGTCCACCATCGTATTTGCAGTGGACGCGGCACGCAGGAACTGGCCCTTGAGGGGCCGGCCGTCGACGTCGAGTGCCATGGTCTGCGACAAGTCGCCCTTCGCCACCGCGCCGATCACGCGCGCCATCTCGGTCGTGGGCCGCACGAGGTCGTCGATCAGGGTGTTGACGGACTTGACGATGGTGGCCCATCCGCCGGCCGCGCTCGGCACCGACGCGCGCTGGGTCAGGCGACCCTCGCGGCCTACCACGCGGCTGACCTCGGTCATCTCGCGGGTCAGCTGCTCGTTGGCTTCCATGATGTCGTTCAAGGTGTCGGCAATCTTGCCGGCCACCCCCGTCAGGTCCGACGGCATGCGCGTCGAAAAGTCCCCCTTCTTCAGGGCTGTCAGCACGCCCAGCAAAAGCTTGGCGTCCAGTTCATCCCTTAACTCTGTCCTGGTGTCCATCATGAGTCTCCATCTGCGATTTCATCAGTCGCTATATTTAAGAACCTGTCCGCCGTCGCCATCCGGCCGGAGCGCACACGGCACCCCTGCCGCCGCGGCACGGTGCCGCGCGGATGAGTGCCGATTTTCCGTGGATCCGAACGATTATTTACGCAGAAAAGGACGCCGGGCGAAAGCGTTTCAAATAGCTATTTCCAAAAAGAAATTCAAGGGCTATTGTGGTCTAAACGCCATGCGCGGGCAATAAAGGGAAATAGCCCTGCTCGAGCTACCGAACAGACTCTTGAGAATTCTCAAACCGCTTTGCAGGGATGCAACGCGGCAGGCGTTGCTCACTCGTGTGGAGTATCGACAGGAAGCGGCTTGCCACGTCGCGCCGCAAGCGGACGTTTGGGCGAGGCGGCAGCCTTTTTCAGGTTGTCCGATGCCCTGCGGTCCATGATGACGGGGACGCTGCCCTCGCCGTCGAGTCGCTTGGCCGCGCCATTGATCTCGGCCGGCGGCAGGGGGACGGAGATGGTCAGCGCCGTGCCCGACTCCGGTGCGGTCTCGATGGACAATTCGCCGCCGAGGTTGCTGATGCGCTCCTTGATGCCGACCAGCCCGAATGAATTTGCCTTGCGCCGGCAGCCGGGGAAAATGCCGACACCGTTGTCGGCGACCGACATGAGAAGCCGGTCGCCGGTCTTGTGCAACTCGATCCGCGTGCGCGTCGCGCGCGCATGGCGAAACACGTTGTTGAGCGATTCCTGGAGGATGCGGAACAGGGCGGTGGCGCGGTTGTCGTCGACCACCACTTCCGCTTCGGGCATCACCAGTTCGCAGGCGATGCCGGTGCGGCGCTGGAATTCCTTGACCTGCCATTCGATCGCCGCATTCAGGCCGAGGTCGAGCACGGTCGGGCGCAGGTTGTTGATGATCGCCCGCATCGCCTTCATGGTGCTGTCGATGTGCTCCAGCACCGCATGGACCTTCTTGTTGAGCTTGGGATGGGTGCTGCCGGTACGCGCGTGCAGCATCGCGATATCGATCCGCAGCGCGAGGAGGTTCTGCCCCAGCTCGTCGTGGATCTCGCGCGCGATGCGCTTGCGCTCGTCTTCCTTGATCCGCTCCTGGTAGCTGGCCAGCTCGCGCAGTTCTTCCTGCGACTGGCGCAGCGCTTCTTCCGCCTGCCGGCGCTCGTTGATGTGGTCGAGATCCTGCTTGCGCTGTTCCTGGAGGTCGCGGTTCAGCTTTTCCAGCTCCAGCTTCTGGCGCTGCAGCTGGAGGTTGTTGCGCGCCAGTTCGACGAACACCGATACCTTGGTCTGGAGGATCTGCGGGATGATGGGCGTGAACAGGTAGTCCACCGCGCCCTTCTGGTAAGCCTTGAGCCGGTTCATCTCGTCCGCGTAATGGGCGGTGATGAAAATGATCGGGACCGACGCGGAACGCGGATGGGAGTGGATCGCCTCCGCCGTCTCGAAACCATCCATGCCCGGCATGCTGACATCGAGCAGGATGACGGCGAAGTCATTGTTGAGGACATGCCGCAATGCCTCCTCGCCGGAACGCGCGGTCATGACCTTGTAGCCGCTTCCGTCCATGTCAAGCAGGCTCGCGAGGGCGAGCAGGCTTGCGGCGTCGTCGTTGACCAGCAGGACTTTGGGTGTAAACACGGCTCTGTTTCGGTCTAGGCTGAAAAAAAGCGGCCCGGTTGCCGCCCCTCGCGCAATTGCTGCGTCCTGACGCGCGCTGCTGGGGGCCCGTAGGCCGCTTTGACTGTTGCTGATTGCCGGAAGGCTGTTAATGCCGCCTGTCCGCCTCCCGTCTTGACTTGCCCGGCGGCAGGCACGCGTCCCGGGCGTTTCGTTTCAATGTATCACAGATAAGCGAAGCCGGCTGCGCAGTGCCTGCACAGCCGGCCTATGTACAACGCTTTAGCGTGCACGACGGCAACACATCATGTTCCGCCGAGTGTGTCGCGCCGTTGAGAAAGATCAACCTTGATGTGCGGCAGCGTGTTGCGCGGCCTGCGGTCTGGATATTTCCAGCCATTTCCGGATCCGGCCCGCGTCGGCCAGTCGGGAATCCTTGCCCTTCGAATCCAGGAAGACCATGACCACCGGCCGGCCTTCGATGCGCGCCTGCATGACCAGGCAGCGTCCGGCCTCGGCGATATAGCCGGTTTTCTGCAGGCCGATCTCCCAGCCGGGGTTCATGACGAGCCGGTTGGAATTCATGTAATTCAACTGGTATCCGCCGGCATTCACCGCGTAGCGCGGATGGGTCGAATAATCGCGGATGACCGGATACTGGTAGGCCGCCACCACCAGCTTGGCGAGGTCGCGCGCGCTGGCGACGTTGTGGCTGGAGAGGCCGGTGGAATCGACGAAATGCGTATCCTTCATGCCCAGAGCCCTTGCCTTGGCATTCATCGCCGCGACGAAGGCCGGCAGCCCGCCGGGATAATGGCGGCCAAGCGCGGACGCGGCGCGGTTCTCGGAACTCATCAGCGCGATGTGCAGCATGTTCGCGCGCGTCATCTGCGAGCCCACGCGCAGGCGCGAGCTGCTGTTCTTCTCGCGGTCAATGTCATCGGAGGTCACTTCCAGCACTTCATCCATGTTCTGACGCGCCTCGACCACGATCAGGGCGGTCATCAGCTTGGTCAGCGAAGCGATGGGAAGGGAAAAACTGGCATTCTTTTCAAACAGGACCTGGGATGTCGCCTGGTCGATCACGAAGGCGGCGTTGGATTTCAGCGCCAGCGGGTCGCGCGTCTGGTGCAGGCCGGCCATATCGCCCGCGGTCAGGACCGGACCGGCGGCAGGGGCAGAAGGAGCAAAGGAAGCACGCTGGAACGCGGCCTTGGGCTGGGCAACGGCAGCGGATTTCTTTTCCGGCGTTGCGCGCCTGGCTACCGTCTTCGACTTGGAGGTGGCCTTGGCGGCCGAGGGTGCAGAACGGCGCTGGGTAGTTGCTTTTGCTTTCCGGGGGGAGGCCTTCTTCGTCGACTTGGCGGACTTGGCCGCCTTGGTCGACTTGGCCGACTTCCCGCCGGTCGCCGCCTGCGATGCAGGGGCCGCCACGGCCAACGCTACACACGTCAATACGATTCCCAGCGCTGACCTGAGCATCTGCACTCTCCCTAATTCTTGCAAGCCGGCATTATATCTTGCAGTCTAGCAAAAAAGTGAAATTCGGCAAGCGAATTAGGTAGTTAGCGCATGAAATTAAACAATTTTCTTATCGATAATTGAGTTTTCGCAATGGAGGGTTCCGCCCTGCAACCCATCAAAGGCTGCAAGGCGGGGGAGGCGGCGGGTCTTATTCGACGAACTTGGTGAATGCCGAGACGGGCACGCGCTCCGTCACCAGGCTGTTTTCAATCTTGTCCGGATCGGCAAAGCCGAGCGACATGCCGCAGACGACCATTTCGTTTTCCGGCAGCGCCAGTTCCTTCGCAATGATCCTGTGGTACCGGGTGAATGCGGCCTGCGGGCAGGTATCGAGGCCGCGTCCGCGCGCGGCCACCATGATGTTCTGCAGGAACATGCCGTAGTCCAGCCACGAGCCCGTCTCCAGGACGCGGTCGATGGTGAAGATCATGCCGACCGGCGCATCGAAGAAGCGGTAGTTGCGGCCGTGCTGGGCATGCATGCCGGCCTTGTTGTCGCGGCTCAGGCCGAGCAGGGTGTAGAGGTCCCAGCCGACCTTGCGGCGGCGGTCGATGTAGGGCGCGACCCACTCGCGCGGATAGTAGGCGTACTCCTCGGTATGCTCCTTGGCCGCGCAGGGATCGTTGTGGGCCCGCAGGATCTCGCCGGACAGCCTCTCCCTGGCCGCCCCGGTCAGCACGTACACTTTCCAGGGCTGGCAATTGGTGCCGGAAGGCGCGCGCGATGCGACGTCGAGGATGGCCTCGATATCCTCGCGGGCGACGGGGGTCGGCAGGAAGGCACGGATCGAGCGGCGCGAGGTGATGGCCGCGTCGACAAACTTTTGTTCGCTGGATTCGATCATGTTCAGACCGCGATGGCTTGCAGAACCGCGCGCATCGGTTCCGGAATGGCGGCCGGACGGCGCGACTCGCGGTCGACATAGACGTGGACGAAGTGACCCTGTGCCGATGCCGATTCTTCGCCCTCGCGGAAGATGCCGACTTCGTAGCGCACGCTGGAATTGCCGAGCTTCGTCACGCGCAGGCCGGCGGTGACGGGCTCAGGAAAGGCAACCGAGGCAAAGTAGTTGCACTGGGTCTCGATCACCAGCCCGATCACCTTGCCGTGCTCGATGTCGAGCACACCGCTGGCGACCAGGAACTGATTCACCACCGTATCGAACCAGCTGTAGTACACGACATTGTTGACGTGTCCGTAGGCATCGTTGTCCATCCACCGCGTGGTAATGGCATGGAAATGTTTGAAGTCACTGCGTTTCTTCGCTTCCGGTCGCATTGTTCACTTTCTCACTACAAGAGCCACTCCAATGACGGCCAGCACCATGCCGAGCATGCCCACGATGCTGAACGCCTCCCCGAACATCACCCACGCCATGACAGCCGTCGTCGGCGGGGTCAGATAAAGCAGGCTGGTCACCTGTGTCGCCGCGCTCTTGCGGATGAGCGCGAACAGCAGGAAGATCGCGCCGATCGATAGCGCGAGGATAGACCACAGCAAGGCGCCGATGAAGTTCGGCGTCCATTGCACATTGCCCAGGCCGGCATCCAAATTCTCGAATGCGATCGCGAACGGCAACACCACCGCGATGGAGGCGGCAAACTGGATGACCGTTCCGGTGCGCAGGTCGAAGCTGGGGCAATAGCGTTTCTGGTACAGGGTGCCCACGGTGATCGAGAGCAGCGCGAAGACGGTCAGCGCAATGCTCTGCCATGATAAGCCGGCCGCGGAAATCTTGTTGGCAACCACCAGCGCGACGCCGCAAATGCCGAACACCAGCCCGATCCACTGCCGGCCGCGCACCCGCTCGCCGACCAGCGGCGCGGCGAACGCCGTCAATATCGGCTGCAAGCCGACGATCAGCGCAGTCAGCCCGGCCGGCATGCCGATCTTGATCGCACACCACACGCCGGCGAGATAGCCGGCCTGGACCAGCACGCCGGCCACCGCGATGTGCCCCATCCTGCCCACCGGCCACGGCGCCTTCATCAGCCACACCAGCGGCAGCAGGACGATCAGCACGCCGGCAAAACGCAGCAGCAGAAAGGTCAGCGGCTCGGCATACGGCAGGCCGAACTTGGCGACGATGAAGCCCGTGCTCCAGATGAGCACAAAGACAAAAGGCATGGAAGACATCCAGGGGCTTTGCGGGCGATGTTCTTCAACCCGGGAACCGGTTCGGGTGGCGCGTGCGGCAGCGGTCATGCGTGATCTCGGCAATAGGTGGCGGCGATGCCGATAGTCTGGACATGCACGGCCACAGTGTCTTGGATGTTCTTGCCGTAACCGCCCGCCATCGTCACCGCGACCGGGATGCCGCGCCGCTGCGCATGGCCGAGCACGAGACGGTCGCGCGCGGCCAGGCCGTCCATCGACAGTTTGAGCCGGCCGAGGCGGTCGCCCTCGTGCGGATCGGCACCGGCGAGATAAATGATGAGGTCGGGCATGAAGCGCTCGAACATGGCGGACAAGGCCTGCCCCAGTGCGGCGAGGTAAGCGTCGTCGCCGGTGCCGTCCGGGAGGGCGACGTCGAGGTCGCTGCACTCTTTCGAGAACGGAAAGTTGTTCTCGGCATGCAGCGAGAGCGTGAAGACGGAGTCGTCGCGCGCGAGGATGGATGCGGTGCCGTTCCCCTGGTGCACATCCAAATCCACGATGGCCACGCGGCGCGCCTTGCGCTCGGCCTGCATCAGCCTGGCGGCGATCGCGGAATCGTTGAATATGCAGAATCCTTCGCCCTTGTCGGCATACGCGTGATGCGTGCCGCCGGCGAGGTTGGCGGCGACACCGGCATCGAACGCTGCGCGGCAGGCGGCGATCGTCGCCCCCGTTGAACGGCGAGAGCGTTCCACCATCTGGGGCGACCACGGGAAGCCGATGGCCTTCTGTTCCGCCGGCGCGAGGAGCCCGGCGGATACGCGGTGAATATAGTCGGGATGGTGCGCCAGGGCCAGCACGCCGTCGGTTGCAGCCGGGGCTTCGTGCACCTCGAGCGCCGGCACCGCCCTCACCGCCCCTTCCCGCACGAGCCGGTATTTCTGCATCGGGAACCGGTGGCCCTCGGGGAGCGGCAGCACAAAATGGTCGCTGTAGAAGGCTTTCACGATTGACGCTTGCGTAAGGTGCGGAGGAATGAGTCTAACATGCACCGCAATGCAACAAAAATTTACACGGCTCGACAAAAATTAGTTCTATAAATCAATAATTTGACGCAGATGCGGCTTTTTGGTGCTCCGCAACAAAAATTGTTGACACGGCAAAATTTCTCCTTAAAATACGAATTGTTGCGACGCACAAAAGAAACATGGTGGATGCGTCGTCCCGTTTGTTGACCAATCACTGTCCTCTTTAGGAGCCGAACATGTTTGCAATTCCCGAGCAATTCTCCGCTGCGTCCAAAGCCAATTTCGAAGCGCAGTTGTCCCTGCTCTCCGCCCTGACCAACAAGGCATTCGAAGGCGTGGAAAAGGTTGTCGACCTGAACCTGAACGTGGCGAAGGCTTCCCTGGAAGAGTCCAGCGCCGCCGCCAAGCAATTCCTGGCCGCCAAGGACGCGCAAGAGTGGCTGACCCTGGCCGCCGCGCAAGCGCAGCCGAACGCCGAAAAGGCACTGGCCTACGGCCGCCACCTTGCAGGCATCGCTTCCGGCGTGCAGGCTGAATTTACCAAGGCTGCCGAAGCACAGATCGCCGAGACCAGCCGCAAGGTGCTGGAACTGGTGGAAGAAGTGTCGAAGAATGCGCCGGCCGGCTCCGAGAACGCCGTTGCCGTGCTGAAGACCGCGATCGGCAATGCCAACGCCGGCTACGAGCAGCTGAGCAAGTCCGCCAAGCAGGCTGTCGAAACCCTGGAAGCCAACCTGAACACCGCGGTCGGCCAGTTCACCCAGGCAGCGCCGAAGGCCACCCGCGCCGCCAAGAAGTAAGCTTGCTGCAGTAAAGCTCCGGTACCCAAGTTTCCTCCTCTTCAGGTACCGCTTCGAATGCCCTGGACTCCAGGGCATTTTTTTTGCCTAGCGGCTTCCCTTCGCAATTGCGCGCGCCAGCACGATCACCGGGACGAAGGCAATCATCACGATGGTGAACGCCGGCAGCGCGGCCTCGCCGAGGCGCTCGTCCGAGGCGAGCTGGTGCGTGATCACGGCCAGCGTATCGAAATTGAAGGGGCGTACCGTCAGCGTTGCCGGCAATTCCTTCACCACATCCACGAACACGAGCAGGCCGGCGGTCAGCACGCTGCGCCACAGCAGGGGCGCATGCACGCGCAGCAGCATCGCGCCAAGGCCGTGGCCCAGTGTGCGGGCACTGGCGTCCATGCTCGGCGTGATCTTCAACAGCCCCGCCTGCACGCTCTGGTAGGACACGGCGAGGAAGCGGACAAGATAGGCATAGACCAGCGCCACAACGCTGCCGGTCAGCAGGAAACCGACGCCGCGTTCGGCGCTCCAGGCATCGAGCCGGGATAGCGGGATCAGGATGCCGACGGCAATGACAGCGCCCGGCACTGCGTATCCCATGCTGACCACCCGGTTGCATGCCGCCTGCAGTCCGCTTTTCGTCACGCGTGCGGCATATGCAAGCAGGATGCAGATCAGGACAGCGATGAAGGCCGTGACGCCGGCAAGCAGCACACTGTTGTTCAACCATTCCACATAACGCGCACTGAATGCAACCTCGTCTTCGCGCAGCATGAGCCGCAGCAGGATCGCCAACGGGATCACGAACCCGAGCAGCACCGGCACCGCGCAGAACAGCGTCGCACCCCAACCGCGCGATCCGCGCAAGGGCATGGGCAATTGCATCTTCGTGCGGCTGCCTACCGCGTAATAGCGTGCACGCCCGCGGCTTTTCTGCTCGAGGAGCATCAGCACCGTGACCGCGAGCAGCAGCACCGCGGCCAGTTGCGCGGCCGCCGTGCGGTCGGAGAAGGTGTACCAGGACTTGTAGATACCGGTCGTGAGCGTCGGCACGCCGAAATAGGCGACCGCGCCGTAGTCGGCCAGCGTTTCCATCAGGGCCAGCGCAATCCCGGCGACCGCGGCCGGCCGCGCCAGCGGCAGGCTGACCTTCACGAAGGCGCGCCACGGCCCGAGGCCGAGCGTGCGCGCCGCATCCCACATGCGCGGGCTGCGCTCCAGGAAGGCGTTGCGGGCGAGCAGGTAGACGTACGGATACAGGACCATCGCGAACAGGATGCCCGCGCCGCCGACCGAGCGGATCTGCGGGAACCAGTAATCGCCCGCCTGCCAGCCGAAGGCCGCGCGCAGGGTCGACTGCACCGGGCCGGAAAACTGCAGGAAGTCGGTGTACGCATAGGCGACCACATAGGCCGGCATCGCCAGAGGCAGGACCAGCGCCCATTCGAAGATCCGCTTGCCCGGAAACTCGAACACCGCGACCAGCCAGGCGCACCCTACCCCGCCTGCGCCAGCAAGCACGGCGACGATCGCGGCAATGGCCAGGCTGTTGAGCACATATTCCGGAAGGACCGTGGACCAGAGATGGGCGAAGGTCGCCCCCGTCCCCGCGTCCGCGCCTGCCAGCAGATTCGACAGGACGCCGAGGATGGGCACGCCCACCAGGATCGCGACCGCAAGCGATGCGATCAGCAATACCTGGCTGCTGCCCTTGCACCAATGGCAAGGGCGCAATGGGGGATTACGCATGGAATTCCACTATATGGTGTACGGTTTCTGTGAATGAGAATTATAATCAATATCGAATTACGCTCATGCAATTAATAGCACCCCACACCGCATACAGCACCGCCCATGAATGCACCGTTCCCGCTTCACCGCCATTTGAACGTCGAGTCCATCAAGGTCGGGTATCCGGTCGGCCGGCATGTCCAGGAGATCGTGCATGGTCTGACCTTCGCGCTGGCGCGCGGCGAGATCGGCTGCCTGCTGGGTCCATCCGGCTGCGGCAAGACGACCGTGCTGCGGGCAATCGCCGGCTTCGAGTCGCTGCTGGGCGGTCGCATCTCGCTGGGCGGCCGGGAACTGAGCCGGACCGGCTTTACCGCTTCTCCGGAGACCCGCCAGGTGGGCGTGGTGTTCCAGGACTATGCCTTGTTCCCGCACCTGTCGGTCTGGGACAACATCGCATTCGGTCTGCGCAAGCTGACGATGGCCGAGCGCAAGGCGCGCGTCGACAAGCTGCTGTCCCTGGTCGGCCTGGGATCGCATGCCCGACTCTACCCGCATGAGCTGTCGGGCGGGCAGCAGCAGCGGGTGGCGCTGGCACGCGCCCTCGCACCACGGCCGGACCTGCTGTTGCTGGACGAACCGTTCTCCAACCTCGACGTCGACCTGCGCGAGCGCCTGGCGCTGGAAGTGCGCGACATCCTGAAGGAACTCGGCACCACCGCCGTGCTCGTGACGCACGACCAGCACGAAGCCTTCGCCATCGCCGACCACATCGGGGTGATGCAGAACGGCGAGATCGTGCAATGGGATACCGCGTACAACTTGTACCACAAGCCCGGCAACCGCTTCGTTGCGGACTTCATCGGCCAGGGCGTCTTCACCCCCGGCATCATTGATCTGCCGAACCAGCAGGTAAACATTGAACTGGGCACCCTGCCGCTGTGGCAGGGCGTGGATGTCTGCGACACGGACCAGAAGGATGCGCACCAGGTCGACGTGCTGCTGCGCGCCGACGACGTGATCCACGACGACGGCAGCCCGCTGCAGGCCGAGGTGGTGCGCAAGGCATTCCGCGGTGCGGAGTTCCTGTATACCTTGAGGCTGCCGAGCGGACAGATGCTGCTTGCCCTCGTCCCCTCCCATCACAACCATGCGATCGGCGAGAAGATCGGCATCCGCCTGGGCGCTGACCACGTCGTGACCTTCCCGGCAGAAGGCCAGGCCTCCGGCAGCTGACGCGATCAGACGGGCTGGTACTCGGCCTGGAAGCGGTCGAGCCCTTCCAGCATGCGGGCAAACGCAGCTTCCACCTGTGCCGGCTCGCCCTTCACACCCAGTTCGATGTGGCGGCGTATCGTCGCATCGCCCACGCTTGGCAGGCTGAACACTTTCACCTGCGGGAACTCGGCCTCGATCGCCTCCATCATCGGCGTGAGCGTCGACTCGGCCTGGCCGAATACCAGCACCGCTTTCTCCAGCCGCGCGACCTTGCGGAACAGGTGGGAATGGTAAGTATCGAGCGCCCATTCGATCATGGGCCACGCCATGACGGGAAAGCCCGGCACGAAATAATGCGCGCCGGCCCCATGGTGGACCGCGAAGCCGGGAATCTTGTTGTACGGGTTGGGGATGATGGAGGCGCCTTGCGGGAATTCGCCCATCTTGAGGCGGTGCGCGTTTTCCGCCGCGTCGAGATCCGGCTGCCGCCCTTCTTCGCGCGCGACGTCGGCGATCCGCTCCTGGATCCTCAGCTTCGCTTCGGGATGCAGTTCCAGCGGCACACCGAGTGCCGCCGCTGCGCACTGGCGGGTATGGTCGTCGGGCGTGGCGCCGATGCCGCCGCAGGAAAACACGATGTCGTCGCTCGCGAAACTGCGCTTGAGCACGGCGGTGATGCGCTCGCGGTCGTCGCCCACGTACTCCGCCCAGGAGAGTTGCAGGCCGCGCGCCGCAAGCAGTTCCACCACCTTGGGGAAATGCTTGTCTGTCCGCTTGCCGGAGAGGATTTCGTCGCCGATGATAATCAGTCCGATGGCCATGGATGGTCCCGATTGGCAAAAGCGCATTATGCCGCAGCGCGAAGAATCCGGCTGTTCAGTTGATGTCCTTGATGCGCGGCCCGGCGACCGGCGCGAGGGCGACGGCGCGATGCGCGGCGAGCGCTTCCAGGCAGTAATGCTGGAACCACAGTCCGGTGAACACGAAGACCAGCACATAGAGCCAGATCGCGCCCGCGGCCAGCAGCGGAAAGAACACCACCGACAGCGCGCCGCCCAGCCAGAGCAAGGTCGGCGCCGCGCCCATCGCACCGGCGACGGCGCCGATCGACAGCAGCGGCCAGCGATGGATGCGCATGAGCTCGCGGATTTCCTGCGCGTCCGCATGCTCGGCGAGGGCATCGTAGGCCATCACGCGATAAGTCAGCCATCCCCACAGCGCCGGCTGGATGACGAAGGTCAGCGGCGGGAAGAAGGACAAGGGCAGCGTCAGCAGCCATAGCACGATGAACACGATGAAGGAATAGGTCGCGATCCACAGACTGCCGGCGAGACTGCCGCCACGCCGCTTTTCGACATCCGGATAATGGCGGCCGCCGACATGGCGCACGATCATGGGCATGGCGAGCACGCCGACGAAGATCAATGCGGTCAGGATCATCAACGGCAGCAGCACCCACATGGCGATGAACGGCACGAGCACGATGGCAAGGTTGCCAAGCCCGAACCAGTCGAGCACATCGGCCGCCACGCCGAAGCCGTCGCTCGCCTGGAACCAGGCGTGCAGCCAGTCGATCATCGGCTGCAGCCCGAGCCACAGCAGCACGCCCCAGATCGCCACCGACACGACGAAGGGCATGACGGTCAGCAACAGCATCCGGAAATGCAGTTGCGACAATACGGCGCGCCCGAAGGCGACCAGTACCGGCCGCATCAACGCGGCCTCCTTGCAAGATGTTTCATCCGATTCATTTGCGGTTTGTCATGGGGTGAACGCGATGATAACGCGCAGTGGCGCTTTCATGCCGGCGCAATGTCTAAACCGGCATGTTCCTCATCCAGATCTTCCTGCCGCTTTACGACAACGATGGCAACGCGCAGCCGCAGGCGCTATTCGGACAGGTGCGCGATGAATTGATCGCCCGCTTCGGCGGCTTGACCGCCCACTCCCGCTCGCCGGCGCACGGGCTGTGGCAGGAGCAGGACGGCGCTACCGTGCGCGATGATCTCGTGGTGTACGAGGTCATGGCCGACAACATCGACGAGGCGTGGTGGCCGACCTTTCGGCAAAGGCTCGAGCAAGGTTTCAGACAGGAATCGATTGTGGTGCGCGCTCTCACTATCCGACTGCTGTGACGCCCGGCTGCTAAAATGCTGCTCGTGTCAACCAGTCAATAAAGGAAAAACATGTCCACCACCATGACGGCCTCCGGCCTGCAATACGAAGACATCAACGTCGGCACCGGCGAAGAAGCAAAAGCCGGCCAGCACGTGAGCGTGCATTACACGGGCTGGCTGCAGAATCCGGACGGCAGCGCCGGCCGCAAGTTCGACTCCAGCAAGGATCGCAACGATCCCTTCGATTTCCCGCTGGGCGCCGGCCATGTAATCAAGGGATGGGATGAAGGCGTGCAGGGAATGAAAGTCGGCGGCGTGCGCAAGCTGATCATTCCGGCATCGCTGGGCTACGGCGCGCGCGGCGCGGGTGGCGTCATTCCGCCGAACGCGACCCTGATCTTCGAAGTGGAACTGTTGGGCGTCTGAGTTTTATTTTTCCTGCGGGAATCCAGCTTCCCTGGAGCAGTGTTACGATGAACGCCGGTGCCGTTTCCATGCGGCACTGGACCGTTCAACACCCGCTCCAGGCTTCATGTTCAAGAAACAATTCCTTCTCGCTGCAGTCTGCGCAGCGATCCTCGTATCCACTTCCGGTTGTGCAGTGATCAGTGTGGCGGGTGCCGCGGCGACCGTCGCGGGCACCGCAGTCAGTGTCGGCGTGACCGCGGGTTCGCTTGCCGTCAAGGGCGTGACAGCCGTCGGCGGCGCGGTGATCGGCGGGGACGATGACGAGGACTGATCACCAGTCCGACATCAATGCCAGCAAGACCAGCTTTTCGAATTCCGGCGCGAAGCGCTTGATGATTTCGTGCGGGTCGCTCGCGATCGCATCGTCGGTCACGAGGCCGAACTGCACGCCGCCGTTGTAGCTCAGGATCGATACCCCCACCCCGATGTCGCCGGATTGCGGCACCCAGAACATGATCTGGTCCAGCTTGCTGCCGGCCAGGTAAAGCGGCGCCTGCGGACCGGGTACATTGCTCATGACCGCGGTGGCCTTCCTGGCGAAATAGTTCTGGATTTCGTTCTGCATCTGTTTGGGCGTAGCGCCCAGCACGCCCAGCACCGCCATCGCCACCAGCGCCTGGTAGCCACCCTTCAGTTCGTCCATTCGCCGGCGCACTTCGTTCAGGCGCGCGACCGGATCTTCGATCCCCACCGGCAGGACCAGCGGCACCAGTCCGAACGCATTGCCCAGTTTCTGCTCCTTGCCCGCCTTGCGCAGGTTGACCGGCACCATCGCGCGCAGCTCGGTATCGGCCGGCACCGTGTCGCCCTTGTCGCGCAGGTAGGCGCCGATGGCGCCGGCAACACTGGCCATCAGCACGTCGTTGACCGAACCGCCGAGCGCCTTGCCGACCACCTTGATCTCATCCAGCGGCAAGGGCTCGCTCCAGGCCACATGCTTGGCGCCGCGCGGCGCACCTTTCAGGCGCGTGCGCGAATCGTCGGGCATCGCCATCAGCTTGACCGCATCCAGGGTCAAACGTCCGGCCATGCCGCCCATGTCCGCCATCCTGCCGGGCAGCTTGTTGGAGTCGGCCATCATCCACATGGTCTTCGTCCATAGCGCGGTGGACAGGTTGATTGCGGTGATGGTGGTCTTGGTGACCGGACGCATCAGGTCCAGCCACGGATTGTCCTCTTCCGGCAGGAGCGGTTCTTCCTGCTCTTCGTCCGCGCCTTCGGGCGTCCTGTCGAACATCGACAGCAGCACCCCGACCAGCGCCATGCCATCGGCGATGCAGTGGTGGATGCGGATGATCACGCCCTGGCGCGTCTTGCCGTCCTCTCCGACGCAGTTGTCGACGATATGCATCTGCCACAGCGGTCTGGAGAAATCGAGCGGCGTGCCGGACAGTTCGGCGACCATGCGCTCGAGCGCCTTCTTGTTGCCGTCGCGGCCTGCGTCCGGAAGACTGGAGCGGACGATGTGGTAATCGAGGTCGATCTCTTCCTGCTGCCACCACGCGCTGCCCGTCATGTCGCGGGTGACGCGGCTGCGAAAGCGGCTGTACTTGAGGAAGCGCGTCTCCATCGCGCGGCGGAAGCGCTGCATGTCGAGGGGCCTGTCGAACATCAGCACGGCGACGATCATCATCAGGTTGCCGTCTGAATCCATGCGCAGCCAGGCGGTATCGACGGTGGACATCTTTTCGCGGCGCAGGGCCGGCACGGCTTCGGACAACATCGAGAATCCCCTCTAGAGCTTTTCTTCTTCGGCTGTTTTTTCTATGTTATTTTGGTCGGCATCTTGTGCATTCGACCAGCACATTTCCCACGACACTAACACAGCATCTGACAGGAGAAAAGCATGAGCCTGCAAAGTCAATTCGACCAGGCAGTCGCCGATTCGAAGAACCTTCCGGAGCGTCCGGACAACATGACCCTGCTGAAGATCTACGCCCTCTTCAAGCAGGCCAGCACGGGCGATGTCGACGGCAAGCGCCCGGGTTTCACCGACATGGTCGGCCGCGCGAAGTACGATGCGTGGGATGCGCTCAAGGGCACGTCGCGTGACGACGCCATGCAGCAATACATCGATCTGATCAACGGCCTGAAGGGCTGAAGGAAGCCGGCAGAAATCATCCGAAGCCGGCAGGATTGCGAGGAAGGTGTTCAGGCTTTTGCGCCGAACACCTTTTTCATTTTGGCGGCGACCTTTTGCTCAATGGTGGGCGCGAAGGCCTTGAACAGGAAGCCGAGGCTGATCTCGATGTGCGCCTCCGAGTCCGACACCGTGAGCTTGCCGCTTACGCCGCTGCGCTTGAACTTGAGCACGTCGCCTTCCCATTCGGCGTTCATCTCGTACTCTTCGGCGATCTGGTCGGCCACCTTTTGCGCGGCGGCCTTCGCCTTCTTGTGCGGCAGCTTGTGTGCCTGGGTGATTCTGATATCGGCCATGCCTTATCCCTTGGTCAAAACCTCGGGATTAAGGATATTCGGAGGATTGCTGCCAGTCAACGCAGCGATGAGGTTGGCTGCGGCGCAGTTCGCCATCGCGCGCCGCGTCGGCTCGGAGGCGCTGGCGATGTGCGGCGTCAGGACGACGTTGGACAGCGTCAGGAAGGCCGGGTCGAATGCCGGCTCGTTCTCGAACACGTCGAGCCCGGCGGCAGCGAGTCGGCCCGCGCGCAGGGCGACGATCAGCGCCGCGTCGTCGACGATGCCGCCGCGCGCGATGTTGACCAGCGTCGCGCTCGGTTTCATCATCGCCAGCTCGACGGCGCCGACGATGTGATGGACCTGCGGCGAATACGGCAGCGCCAGGATCAGGTGGTCGGCGCTGCGCAGCAGTTCTTCCTTCCCCACGTACTGCGCGTTGTTGGCGCGGGCTTCCAGGGCTGGCTCCAGGCGCGTGCGGTTATGGTAGATGACCTTCATGTCGAAGCCCATCGAACGCCTCGCGATTGCCTGTCCGATACGGCCCATGCCGAGGACACCCAGCGTCGCCCCGTGCACGTCGGCGCCAAGGAAAGTATCGTAGCGCCATTTCTGCCACTTGCCGGCACGCAGCCAGTGCTCCGATTCCGTCACCCGGCGGGCAGTGGCCAGCAGCAGCGCCCACGCGAAGTCGGCCGTGGTTTCGTTCAGCACATCCGGCGTGTTGGTCACCATGATCCCGGCTTGCGTGGCGGCGGCGATGTCGATGTTGTTGAAGCCCACGGCCATGTTGCACACCGCCTTGAGCGACGGGTTGGCGGCGAGCACCTCGGCGGTGATGCGTTCGCTCGGCGTGGTGAAGATACCGTCCTTGCCCTGCACCTTTTCTGCCAGCTCGGCAGGCGACAGGATGCGGTCGTCCTGGTTCGCCTCGACCTCGAAGTACTGTTCGAGTTGTCCGATCACATCGGGAAACACCGCGCGTGTCACAAGTACCTTGGCTTTTTCCATCGCGTCACATGAAGAAGATGAGGGTCATCACGACAAACAGCGGAACGAGCACCGCACACGACCAGGCCATGTAGCCGAAGAAGGATGGCATCTTGATGCCGCGCTCTTCCGCGATGGCCTTCACCATCAGGTTGGGCGCGTTGCCGATATAGGAGTTCGCGCCCATGAACACCGCGCCGCAGGAAATCGCAGCCAGGGTGCTTGCGAGTGTGGTCGTCAGTACGGCCGGCTCGCCGCCGGCTGTATTGAAGAATACCAGATAGGTCGGCGCATTATCGAGGAAGGACGAAAGCAGGCCCGTGGCCCAGAAGTACATGGCGTTGATCGGCTGCCCGTTGCCGTCGGTCACCGCGCGAACGACGGCGGAGAACGCACCCGCCTCGCCTGCGCGCAGCATGGCGATGACCGGGATGATGGTGATGAAGATGCCGGCGAACAGTTTGGCGACTTCCTGGATCGGGCCCCAGGAGAATTCATTCCCCTGGCGCGCTTCCCTGGGTGTAAGCCTCAGCGAGACGAAGATCACCGCGCCCAGCAGCAGGTCGCGCATCAGGTTCTGCAGTTCGACTTCGGTGCCCAATACGCCAAAGGAAACACCCGGCTTCCAGAGGCCGCTCATCAGCACCAGGCCGACGATGGCGGCGAGCAGGAAGAAATTGGACTTCCCTTCGAAGCGGATGGAACCGAGCGGCGCGGATCCTATCGGCGCACCGAACTCCTTGTTGTAGTAATGCCGGTCGAGCACATAGAAAATGGCGTGCAGCGCGGCGCACAGGAACAGCGTCTCCGGGAAGATATTCGTAAGCGTCCAGAAGAAGCCGACGCCCTTCAGGAAGCCGAGGAACAGGGGCGGATCGCCGAGCGGCGTCAGGGAACCGCCGGCATTCGACACCAGGAAAATGAAGAAGACGACAACGTGGACCGCGTTCTTGCGGTTGCTGTTGGCGCGGATGACCGGACGGATCAAGAGCATGGATGCGCCGGTGGTCCCCATCACGCTGGCCAGCAGCGTGCCCAGCGCCAGCAGCCCGGTATTCAGCGCCGGCGTGCCGTGCAGCTCGCCGCGCACGCAGATACCGCCGGCCACGACGAACAGCGCGGTCAGCAGGATGATGAACGGAATGTATTCGGCCACGAATGCATGGACAGTGCCGCCGGCCGCCGCCTGCGGACCGAAGAAAGCGGCAAAGGGCAGCAGGAAAGCGAGCGCCCATGCCAGCGTCACCTTGCCGAAGTGATGATGCCAGAACACCGGCGCAAACAAGGGGAAAAGCGCGATCGAGAGCAACAGGCCGGCGAAGGGCAGCCCCCACCAGCCGGACATCAGGCTGCCGTCGATATCCGCCGCGCGGGCAAGGGTCGGAAGGAGCGCTGACGCAACACCGGTCAGGCCGACAAGGATCCTGTTTTTCACTTCTCGTCTCGGTTTTGTTGGAGGACGGACATTGTAGCTTGGAAACTATGAGCGATTTTCGCCCATCAGCTCCTATCAGCTGTCTCGTACCAGAATGACATGCACGCGGTACGGTCCATGCGCGCCGAGGACAATGGTCTGTTCGATGTCGCCGGTCCGCGAGGGGCCGGAGATGAAGTTGACGGCACGCGGCATGTCGCTGCGTTCTTCTCGTGCAAGCGCGAAGGCGTCTTCCATATGGGCGACGATGCGCGAGGCCGGAACGATGGCGATATGCGTTTCCGGAAGCAGGCTGGCGGAGGACCATGTCTGCGGTCCCGACATCAGCATCAGGCTGCCCGTTTCAGCCACGGCGCAAAAGACGCCGGTGATGCCGACCAGGTCTTCGTTGCGCGGACGGCGGAATTCCACCTGCATGCCGTCCCGGCTCCAGTCCAGCTTGTCGAGCGTCTGCCAGGCGATGGCATGGCGCGGCACGCCCAACTCGTCGAGATAGCGCGCGACTGCGCCGGGTACCGATGCCATATCGGCAACGTCGGCGACCGTATCGGACATGCGCACCGCCTGTTGCCGGAAATGCGTGAGCAGATCGGTGCCGACAGCCGGGCGCGGCCCGCGGGAGTGTCCGGAAATATAGTCGCGCACCGCATCCAGCTCGGCCTTCGTCGGTTCGGCGGGGCGGTTCTGTGCCTGGCGGATGCGGCGGAAGATGGCGTTGCGAGCGGCGGACGTGTCCATGTTGATCCCTTGATGACTGGGTTCGCAGTCTACCGGAATCGGATCAGTGCCTCGCCGCACCCGCGCTTGATTTAATTTCAAATGCGCATCGCAAATTATTCATCCTCGGACACAAACCGACGGTTGCATTGCCGATTCGCTTACAAGCCGCGCCGCTGCATGCTGTCGGATGGCACGGCCTGCATTTGCTTATTCATAAACTGTATAAGTCTGGTTTGTTAGAAACACCCGCTTGTCTTAAAATACAAGGCTTTGCAGCGGGTTGTCCGTTTCGGTTGCGCCCCGCGGCCGTCTGCGCCACCCCGGCTTCAAATCAGATCCAGTTTCAGAAAAATCCACAGATAGGACTGTTATGACTCACGTTGTGACCGAATCCTGCATCCGCTGCAAGTACACCGACTGCGTCGATGTATGCCCGGTAGATTGCTTCAGGGAAGGCCCGAATTTTCTTTCGATCGATCCGGATGAGTGCATCGATTGCGCAGTGTGTGTCGCCGAATGCCCGGTGAACGCCATCTATGCCGAGGAAGACGTGCCGGCGGACCAGCAGCACTTCATCAAGCTGAACGTCGAGCTGGCGCGCAAGTGGCCGTCGATCACCAAAACCAAGGACCCGCTGCCTGACGCCGATGAGTGGAAAGACGTCAAGGACAAGCTGAACGAACTCGCGAAGTAAAGGCGCCGGGCACCGCCGCCCGCCGGCACGGGCCCTCCTCCTCCCTCCCGCCCCGCACATCACGCAAGCCACAAGCGTTTCCAGGTTCCCCTGCTGAAAGTGTGGGGGCGCCTTGGACACTGTCCTCCGGTGTCGTACCACGACCGACAGATATCCGGCGAAATGTGTACACGTTCCGAACCGGGACAAGGCTTGCTTGAAAATATCTTCCGTGCGCCACCCACTTGAGCGCGTAAGAATTACAAAACAAACCTGCCCCGCCCGCCAGCGGCGCATCCTTTCAGGCGGCTTACGCTGCATAGCACCATTTCAAACGCTTCATGTGCCGGATCTTGGGGCATCGGCACACTTTATGCTCCTTTTCTCCCCAGACAGGCAGGCGACGATTGCGGGATAAATCCAAACGCCCGGAATTGTCAGAAGAGCAAAATCGGTTGCCATTCCCGATGAGATGTATACGCCGGAAGCCCCGGCTCGGGGATGTTGTGCGCGCCTTTTCGCTGGTGGGAGAAGGCCGCTGTTGCAGAGGAAATCGGCCCCATATAGAAAGCGGGCGTGCTTAGCGGTACCAAAGCTTTCTTTCCGGGCGTAAACGAGTTTGTGTTATGTTGTTGCAATTGATCTGGCGCAAAAGTCGTGTTTTCGAGGAACTTTACAGGTTCCCTAATAAGTGTTGCGAACGCGCGATTTATTTTTGTGCGGAAAGATCGAAAATTGCCTTTGATGCATTGCAGCAAGAAACATTTATCTGCAGAATCTAGCGACACCGGTACTACCTGAAAGAGGCCACTATGCTTTACCAATTTCACGAGCTGAACCGCACCTTCCTGAACCCGCTCATCCAATGGGCGGAAGCTTCTGCCAAGCTGTTCACGAACCCGGTCTCGCCCCTCGCACATACGCCGTTCGCGCAACGCATCGCGGCCGGCTACGAATTGATGTACCGGCTCGGCAAGGATTATGAAAAGCCCGAGTTCGGTATCAAGACCGTTCCCGTCGAAGGCAAGTCCGTCGGCGTGTTCGAAGAAGTCGCTGTACAAAAACCTTTCTGCCGGCTGATCCACTTCAAGAAGGACATGAGTGACAAGAAGCTCGCCGAGCTGAAGCAGCCCACCGTGCTGGTCGTCGCGCCGCTGTCCGGCCACCATTCGACGCTGCTGCGCGATACCGTCCGCACACTGCTGTCCAAGCATGACGTGTACGTCACCGACTGGACCGATGCGCGCATGGTGCCCACCGCGGAAGGCCCGTTCCACCTGCACGACTACATTTACTACGTGCAGGAGTTCATCCGCCGCCTCGGCCCGGACCTGCATGTGATCTCCGTCTGCCAGCCGACCGTGCCGGTCCTCGCAGCGATCTCGCTGATGGCCACGGACAACGACCCGATGCTGCCGAAGACGATGACCATGATGGGCGGACCGATCGACCCGCGCAAGTCGCCCACGGAAGTGAACAACCTCGCGACCAAGCACCCCTACTCCTGGTTCGAGAACCGTGTGATCTACAGCGTGCCGCCCAACTATCCGGGCTTTGGCCGCAAGGTCTATCCGGGCTTCCTGCAGCATGCCGGCTTCATCGCGATGAACCCGGGCCGCCATGCGCAGAGCCACTGGGACTTCTACATGCACCTGCGTGCCGGCGATCAGGAGTCCGCCGAAGAGCATCGCAAGTTCTACGACGAGTACAACGCCGTGCTCGACATGCCGGCCGAGTACTACCTCGAGACGATCAAGATCGTGTTCCAGGAATTCCAGCTCCCGATGGGCACCTGGGAAGTGGAAGGCAAGCCGGTGCGTCCGCAGGACATCAAGACCGTCGCCCTGTTCACCATCGAAGGCGAACTGGACGACATCTCCGGCGCCGGCCAGACCGAAGCCGCGCATGATCTCTGCAAGAGCATCCCGAAGTCCAAGAAGCAGCACTTCACGGTGCCGGGCGCCGGCCACTACGGCATTTTCTCGGGCCGCCGCTGGCGCGAGATCGTGTGCCCGAAGATCGGCGAATTCATCGTCGCACATTCCTGATATCACCACCGGTGTAAGACAAAGCCGTTCCCCGGCCGGGGAACGGCTTTTTTATTTGAAGAAGAGGCCGTTTGCCGGGATAATTCTGTTTTTTCCCGCAAAGCCCTGCTGTGTCCTCCATTCCCGCCAAAACGCTGGCCGACCGGATCGAAGATCTCCTGCCCCAGACGCAATGCACGAAGTGCGGCTATCCCGCCTGCCGGCCCTATGCCGAGGCCGTGGCCGACGCTAGCGCCAACTACAACCAGTGCCCGCCCGGCGGCGCGGAAGGCGTCGCGCGGCTGGCGGGGCTGCTGGGCAAACCGGCCATTCCGCTCAATCCCGTCAATGGCCTCGAACGTGCGCGTCCGGTCGCGGTGATCGACGAGACGCTGTGCATCGGCTGCACGCTCTGCATCCAGGCCTGTCCGGTGGACGCGATCGTCGGCGCCGCCAAGCAGATGCATACCGTGGTCAATTCGCTGTGCACGGGCTGCGACCTCTGCGTCGCCCCCTGCCCGGTCGACTGCATCGCGATGGTGGACGTTACGCCGGGAAGGACGGGCTGGGATGCATGGTCGCAGGAACAGGCGGACGCCGCGCGCGAGCGGCATCAGTTCCGCATTGCGCGCCTGCGCCGCGAGAAGGAAGAAAACGATGCGCGCCTGGCGGCAAAGGCTGCCGCGAAGCTGAAGGCCGTCGAAGCCGAAGCCCTGCTGTCGCCGGAGGAAAAGGCTGCCGCGGAACGCAAGCGGGCGATCATCCAGGCGGCCATGGAGCGCGCCCGCCTGAAGAAGGAACAGATGGCCGCGCAAGCGGCGGGCGCGACCGGGATGGGCGATGTGTCGCGTTCGGTGCAAAAGCAGATTGAAGAAATCAATCAGAAGCTCGAACAGCAAAAAGACCCGCAATGAATGCCGAAAAACGCATCGAGATCTTTAGCCGCTTCCGGCAGGCCAACCCGCATCCGACCACCGAACTCGAATACACGACGCCTTTCGAGCTGCTGATCGCCGTCATCCTCTCGGCGCAGGCAACCGACGTGTCGGTGAACAAGGCCACCCGCCAACTCTACCCGGTGGCCAACACCCCCGCCAAGCTCTACGCGCTGGGCGTGGAGGGCCTGGAGGAATACATCCGCACCATCGGCCTGTATCGCACGAAGGCGAAGAACGTCATCGAAACCTGCCGCATCCTGATGGAACAGCACGGCGGCGAGGTGCCCCGTTCCCGCGAAGCGCTGCAAGCCCTGCCCGGTGTCGGGCGCAAGACCGCCAATGTGGTGCTGAACTCCGCGTTCGGGGAACCGACCATTGCGGTCGACACCCACATCTTCCGGGTATCCAACCGCACCGGCATTGCGCCGGGCAAGGACGTCGACGCGGTCGAGCAAAAGCTGCTGAAGGTGGTGCCGCAGGAATTCCGGCACGACGCCCATCACTGGCTGATCCTGCACGGACGCTATACCTGCATCGCGCGCAAGCCGCAGTGCTGGAACTGCATCATCCAGGACCTGTGCGAATACCGGGACAAGACGCCCCTGCCGGACAAGGGCGTATAAAGTCAGGCGATCCGGCAAGCCTCGTCGAACGAGAGGCGCGGGCCGCGCGGGTGGAGCTTGCTGGTGTCGCCGTAGCCGATGCTGCAAACGAAATTCACCCTCACCGACGTGCCCTTGAAAAAGGTGTCGTTCATCTTGACGGCATCGAATCCGGACATCGGTGCGCAGTCGAGGCCGAGCGCACGCGCGGCCATGATGAAATAGCCGCCCTGCAGCGAAGAATTGCGCAGCGCGGTGGTATCGATGTTCGGCTGGTTTCCGGCGAACCAAGAACGCGCATCCGGATTGTGCGGGAAGAGTTGCGGCAGTTTTTCGTAGAACTCCATGTCCATGCCGATGACCGCGGTAACCGGCGCGGATTTCGTCTTTTCGATGTTGCCCGAATTCATGCAGGCAAGCAGCTTCTCTTTCGCCTCGGGCGATTTCACGAACACGATGCGCGCCGGCGAGCAATTGGCCGAGGTCGGGCCCCATTTCATCAGGTCGTAGAGCTGCCTGAGCTGCTCGTCAGTCACCGGTTTGTCGCGCCATCCGTTGTGGGTGCGGGCATCGGTGAACAGGGTCTGGAGTGCGGTGTCGTTGAGCATGTGGGATTCCATTTTTGATGGTGGCAGGAATGCCTCCGGTGCTTGTGGCGCCGGGAAACGGTGCATATCTTAAACGAAAGCGGTCTTGCGGGCTGTAGAATAGCGGCTTGTTTCCCTCGTTGTCCGCTACGATGTTCACTCCTTCCCAGCATGATGTGCGCCGCTTCTTCTGCGAGACTTTCCGCAAGGTACAGGCGAATGAAATCCTCACGCCCCTGGAAGCGATCGCGCGCGACTGGATCGTGCAGCACGAGGAATATGCGGATGCATTGAAAGACGTGAACACCGCGCTCGCCGCGGATTACTCCGTCGAGCGCGGGCAGAGCAATCCCTTCCTGCACCTGTCGATGCACCTGTCGATCGCCGAGCAGATCTCGATCGACCAGCCGCCGGGCATCCGCGCGGCATTTCTCTCCCTCGCCCAACGCCTCGGTTCCGAACATGACGCCCATCACCAGATGATGGAATGCCTGGGCGAGATGATCTGGAATTCGCAGCGCAGCGGGCTTCCGCCCGACGGCGCTGCGTATGTGGAGTGTGTCCGCCGGCGCTAGGCCGATCGGTATCAGGCCACCTTGATCTCGATCTTGCGCGGCTGTACGTGCTCCGCCTTCGGGATGCGCAACTTCAGCACGCCGTTCTTGAACTCCGCGGTGGTTTTCTCGCTATCCAGTTCCTTCGACAGAGTGAACACGCGGCGATAGCGCGGCAGGCGTACTTCGGCGTGCCCCGATTCCATCCCTTCCGGGGTACCCAGGCTCACCGTGCCTTCAATGGTCAGGCTGCCGGCCTCCAGCTGCAGATTCAGGTTGTCCTTCGGCACGCCAGGCAAGTCGGCCAGGAGCGTGATGCCGGAAGCGTCTTCAATCACATCCACCGGCGGCAGCAAGGCAGCCTCGGGACGGGCGGTTTCCGTGGTCCGTTTCGTCACATTGGTATTGTCGCTCATGATCTTCCTCCTGCTTATTGAATGGTGATGCGGCGCGGTTGCGGTGCCTGGCGGCGCTTGACTGACACGTGCAGCACGCCGTCGCGGTATTCGGCCGTCACGCCGCTCGGATTGACGTCGTCCTCGGGCAGGCTGACGACGCGGCGGAAGCGTCCCGCAAACCGTTCGTTGATATGCACCGACGCCTTCTCGTCCTGCGCGGGCAGGCCGGCGGCACGTTCGCCGGCAATGGTCAGCACGCCGCGTTCGAGGTGGACGTCAATGCTGGACGGATCAAGTCCGGGTGCGAAGGCATACAGCTCCAGCGATTGCGGCGTCGAGCCGATGTTCACCGCGGGAAAACCGCCGCGGCCCACGCCGCGGATGCTCGGCCCGGTTTCAAAGACTTCCTGCATCTCGCGCTGCAGGCGATCGAGTTCGGCAAAGACGTCGCGCGGAAACAGCGTTCTGTACATCATGTTGTCCTCCTTCAGGTAGGTTGAACAGCCGTCGTGGCGATGCCGGCGGCTTGCTTACACCCCCAAAATAGGAACACGAAAAAGAATTTCAATACCTTGAATTGCGGCTGTTTCGGCCCCATGGTGAATACCAAGGACGAAAAAAAAGCCACGGGAAGCCGTGGCTTTTCGTAGCTGGCAAAGCCCGCTTATTTGCGCAGCACCAGCGAGCCGGGCAGGCTGTGCAGGTAGGCGGCAATGTCCTTGATGTCCTTGCTGGACAGCGGCTTGACCTGCGCGGCCATGATCGCGTTGCCGCGACCATTGGCGCCGTCGCCGCCGCGCTTGTAGGCGGTCATCGCGAGCACGAGGTAATCCTCGTGCTGGCCGGCCAGCTTCGGATAGCTCGGGTCGATCGGAGTGTTGTAGTCCTTGCCGTGGCAGGAGAAGCAGTTGTACTTTTCGGCGGCTGCCTTGCCCGCTTCGATGTTGCCGGCGGCGAAGGCGTTGAATGAGACCAGCACGGCCGCGGCTGCGAGAATTTTCTTCATTGCGTATCCCCTCTTATTTCTGCTGTGCGTAGTAGGCCGCGACGTCGGCGATGTCCTGGTCGGACAGGCCGGCAGCGATGCCGCGCATGCTGGGGTTCTTGCGCTCGCCCTTCTTGTAGGCGTTCAGCGCGGCCTCGATGTACTTGGCGGATTGGCCGCCGAGCATCGGCACCTGGTACACCTCCGGGAAGGTCGCTTTGTAGCCGGGGATGCCGTGGCAGCCGATGCACATCGCTACCTTGTTGTCAGCCGCCTTGGCATTGCCGTCCGCCGCTGCAGCGAAACCGGCGACACCCGCGAGCGCGAGAAACGCAAATAGTTTTTTCATGATAGCTCGGGATAAATGAGTCGAAATTTCAAAACACATCCGGAAAGGATCCGCTGCATGCACGAACGTGTTGTCGTCTCCTGGCAGAACCCGCTTCCGCCGGCTGTTCTTGTTCTCTGGCAGCGAATCATTTACGGATAAGTTCCTGGAATGCTGACGGACTACGCCGATCCGGCTGTAGGTGTTACTCCGACGCACCAAAACCACCTGATTCTACATGAAGACTGACAAGCAGTCCATGCACCGGAAAACGGGGCGAACACCGGCCGGAAAGCGTGCTCCAACCCGGAAATTCCATCTCGCTTATACTTGATTTTTCTTTTTCTTCCTGACGACCCGGTACCATGCGCCCAGATAATCGCTTCGAAGGTTCACAGAATTACGTCGCCACCAACGACCTGAAACTCGCCGTCAACGCCGCACTGACGCTGCAGCGCCCCCTCCTGATCAAGGGCGAGCCGGGCACGGGCAAGACGATGCTGGCCGAGGAAGTCGCCGCTGCCCTGGGCATGCCGCTGCTGCAGTGGCACATCAAGTCCACCACCAAGGCGCAGCAGGGCCTGTACGAATACGACGCGGTCTCGCGCCTGCGCGACTCGCAGCTCGGTGACGAGCGGGTCAAGGATATCCACAACTACATCGTCAAGGGCGTGCTGTGGCAGGCCTTCACCTCGGAACAGCAGGTCGTGCTGCTGATCGACGAGATCGACAAGGCAGACATCGAATTCCCCAACGACCTGCTGCGCGAGCTCGACCGCATGGAGTTCTACGTGTACGAGACGCGCGAGCTGGTGAAGGCGAAGACGCGCCCGCTGGTGATCATCACCTCCAACAACGAGAAGGAACTGCCGGACGCGTTCCTGCGCCGCTGCTTCTTCCACTACATCAAGTTCCCGGACCGGGACACGATGGAACAGATCGTCAACGTCCACTTCCCGGAACTGAAGAAGGAATTGCTGGCGCAGGCGCTGCAGACCTTCTATGAAGTGCGCGAAGTCGCCGGCCTGAAGAAGAAGCCGTCCACCTCCGAACTGCTCGACTGGCTGAAGCTGCTGCTGGCGGAAGACATCCCGGCCGAGGCGCTGCGCAGCAAGGATACGAAGACCATCGTTCCGCCGCTGCACGGCGCGCTGCTCAAGAACGAACAGGACGTCCACCTGTTCGAACGCCTGGTGTTCATGTCGCGCACCAACCGCTGACCTGCGATGTCCTCCGCCCCCTTCATTACGCCGCTCACGCTCAAGGGTGAGCACACCACCCTGGAACCGCTTGCCATGTCGCATGCGGAGGGATTGTCCGAGGCAGCCAGGGACGGCGAACTGTGGAAGCTCTGGTACACGACGGTGCCGCACCCGGACGGCATGAAGGCGGAGATCGAGCGGCGCCTCGGCCTGCAGGCGGCGGGCAGCATGCTGCCGTTCGCCATCCGGCGCAATGACACGAACGCGCTGTGCGGCATGACGACCTACATGCATATCGACGCGACCCACCGCCGCGTGGAGATCGGCTCGACGTGGTACGCGAAAAGCGCGCAACGCACCGCGATCAACACCGAAGCGAAGCTGATGCTGCTCACCCATGCCTTCGAGTCGCTCGGGTGCATCGCGGTGGAGTTCCGCACGCACTGGATGAACCAGCAGTCGCGCGCCGCCATTGCCCGCCTCGGTGCCAAGCAGGACGGCATCCTGCGCAATCACATGCGCATGCCCGATGGCAGCCTGCGCGACACGGTCGTGTTCTCGATCATCGAATCGGAGTGGCCGGCCATCAAGCGCCATCTCGCTTTCAAGCTGGGGCGCTGAGGAGACAAGATGCTCATCGATTTCTTCTTCACCCTGAAAGACGCGAAGATTCCCGTCTCGATCAAGGAATTCCTGATCCTGCTCGAGGCGATGCAGAAGAGCGTCATCAGCCCCTCGCTCGATGACTTCTATTACCTGTCGCGCACCACGCTGGTCAAGGACGAGGCGCATTACGACAAGTTCGACAAGGCATTCGGCCTGTATTTCCGCGGCATCGACGCCATCTTCGAGAAGCATCCGGAGATCCCGCTGGAATGGCTGCAGAAGCGCATGGAGCGCGAGCTGACGCCGGAACAGAAGGCCGCCATCGAGAAGTTCGGCTACGACAAGCTGATGGACCGCCTGAAGGAATTGCTCAAGGAGCAGAAGGAACGCCACGAAGGCGGCAACCGCTGGATCGGCACCGGCGGCACTTCGCCGTTCGGCAACGGCGGGACGAATCCCGAGGGCATCCGCATCGGCGGCGAGGGCGGCAACCGTTCGGCCGTCAAGGTATGGGAAGCGCGCAGCTACCGCGACTACGACGACGAGCGCGAGCTCGGCACCCGCAACATCAAGGTCGCGCTGCGCCGGCTGCGCAAGTTCGCGCGCGAGGGCGCGGAAGAGGAACTGGCGCTGGACGATACCATCCGCGCCACCGCCAATAATGCCGGCTACCTCGACATCAAGATGCAGCCGGAGCGCAAGAACAACATCAAGGTGCTGATGCTGCTGGACGTGGGCGGCACCATGGACGACCACATCCAGCGCACAGAAGAATTGTTCTCGGCATCGAAAACCGAGTTCAAGAACATGGAGTTCTACTACTTCCACAACTGCGTCTACGACTACCTGTGGAAGAGCAACCGCCGCCGCCACGCGGAGCGTTTCCCGACCTGGGACATCCTGCGCAAGTACACGCCCGACACCAAGCTGATCTTCGTCGGCGACGCCACCATGAGCCCATACGAGATCCTGCAACCGGGCGGCTCGGTGGAGTACAACAACGAGGAAGCCGGCGCGGAATGGCTGCAGCGTTTTACCGCCACCTTCCCGAAATTCATCTGGCTGAACCCGGAACCGGAAGGCCTGTGGCAATACCGCCAGTCGATCTCGGTCATCCGCCAGTTAATGAACAACCGGATGTTCCCGCTCACGATCGAGGGATTGGAGCGCGCGATGCAGCTGCTGAGCAAGTAAGGCTTAGCGCGCGAACGGCAGGAATTTCTTGAGCACGGTGACGAGGTGGTGGCTGGCCAGCGGCTTGTTGAGGAAACCGTCGGCGCCGACGTAGCGCGCCTGTTGCAGGTCGTAGACGAAGGGCTTGCTGACCAGGAACACCACCGCGACGCGGACCGGCGAATCCTTCTCCTTGATGGCCCAGCACAAGCGGTAGGGATCGACGCCCGGCGTCGAGGTATTGATCATGACCACCGCCACCGATTCCCGCTTGCAGATCTCGACGGCTTCGGCTTCATCGCTCACCCAAAGGACGCGCACTTTCTGACGTGCCAGCAGGTCAGAGAGGTAGTCGCGCAGCGCGGGCGCCTTGTCCACCACGAGGACGGCGCCCTTCTCCGGCACCCTGGCACGCATCTTTTCGTATTCGGCGGGATCGGTCAGGTCGAGATCGATGCGGTCGCGCCGGCGGCGTTCGGGCACGGTGACGATGTCCGACGCTTCCAGTCGTGACAGCGCGTCCGCCCGCTTCTCGACCAGATCGTCCAGCGTCCCGAACAGTTGTTCCCAGCGGATCGGATGGCCGACCACGGGGTACGGCAGCATGACGTCCGGCGCCCCGACCAGCATCGCCGGACGCACGCCGCTCGGCCGCAGGTCGGCCAGCGTGACGAGAGCCTTGAGCTGCCGTCCGTTGGCGATATACAGGTCGGGGTCCTGCAGGTTATCCTCCACCAGCCGGAAGTAGCCGTATCCGCGCCCCTGCCTGACTGCGAAATTTTCGTCGAACAACGTTTCCTCTTCCGGGGAGAAACCGATGAGTCGGACGGCGAAGGGAAAGGTCGGGCTGGTCATGGCGTTTCATTTTATAAATATTTTTTGGCCTTGCACCACATAAATTTGCGGGGCCTGCATCGATGCAACAGCAGCCCGGCACTGCGTAAAATCGCCGCATCCGCCGATTTTCATTAGAATGCATGGACTCATGCGTTAATGCATTCCTTACAGCAACTCTGTGTCCTATTGAATGGCAACCAGAAAATCCACCGATTACAGCGAATCGTCAATCCGGGTCCTGAAAGGGCTCGAACCGGTCAAGCAGCGGCCGGGCATGTATACCCGCACGGAAAACCCGCTGCACATCATCCAGGAAGTGATTGACAACGCCTCCGACGAAGCACTGGGCGGCTTTTGCAAGAACATCATCGTCACCCTGAACGCCGACGGCAGCGTCAGCGTCGAGGACGACGGGCGCGGCATCCCGGTCGGCCTGCATCCGGAAGAGAAGGTGCCGACGGTCGAGATCGTCTTCACCCGCCTGCATGCCGGCGGCAAGTTCGACAAGGGCTCGGGCGGTGCCTACTCCTTCTCCGGCGGCCTGCACGGCGTGGGCGTGTCGGTCACCAACGCCCTCTCCTCGCGCCTCGAAATCAATGTGTGGCGAGAAGGCGGCGTGCACCGGATCGTGTTCGCCGACGGCGACGTGGTCGAGAAACTGAAGTCGCGCCCGCAGACCCGCGACGACAAGAAGTCGGGCACACGCGTCACGGTGTGGCCCAACGCCAAGTACTTCGACTCCTCGGCCATCCCGAACGCCGAGCTGCAGCGGCTGCTGCGCTCCAAGGCGGTGCTGCTGCCGGGCGTGAAGGTCACCCTCGTCAACGGCAAGACCGGCGAATCCCAGACCTGGCAATACGAACAGGGCCTGCGCGGCTACCTGATCGAAGCGCTGGCCCAGACCTCGGGTGCGGAGCCGATGATTCCGCTGTTCGAAGGCGAACAGTACGCAGGCAGCGACGCGGAAGGTTTTGCCGAGGGCGAAGGCGCCGCTTGGGTGGTCGCCTGGACCGAAGACGGCAACGTGATGCGCGAGTCCTACGTCAACCTGATCCCGACGCCGGCCGGCGGCACGCATGAGGCCGGCCTGCGCGAAGGCCTGTTCAATGCGGTGAAAAGCTTCGTCGAGATGCACGCGCTGCTACCCAAGGGCGTCAAGCTGCTGCCGGAAGACGTGTTCGCCCGCGTCTCTTTCGTGCTGTCGGCCAAGGTGCTCGATCCGCAGTTCCAGGGCCAGATCAAGGAACGCCTCAATTCGCGCGACGCGGTGCGCCTGGTCGCGTCCTTCACGCGCCCTGCCCTCGAGCTCTGGCTCAACCACCACGTCGATTACGGCAAGAAGCTGGCCGAGCTGGTGATCAAGCAGGCGCAATCCCGTCTGCGCTCGGCGCAGAAAGTGGAGAAGAAAAAGTCTTCCGGCGTGGCCGTGCTCCCGGGCAAGCTGACCGATTGCGAATCGGATGACATCGGCCGCAACGAACTCTTCCTCGTCGAGGGGGATTCGGCAGGCGGCTCGGCCAAGATGGGCCGCGACAAGGAATTCCAGGCCATCCTTCCGCTGCGCGGCAAGGTGCTGAACTCCTGGGAAACCGAACGCGACCGCCTGTTCGCCAACAATGAGATCCACGACATCGCCGTCGCCATCGGCGTCGACCCGCATGGGCCGAACGATACGCCCGACCTGTCCGGCCTGCGCTACGGCAAGATCTGCATCCTCTCGGACGCGGACGTCGACGGTTCGCACATCCAGGTGCTGCTGCTGACGCTGTTCTTCAAGCATTTCCCGCAACTGATCGCGCGCGGCAACATCTTCGTCGCCCGTCCGCCGCTGTACCGTGTGGACGCGCCGGCGCGCGGCAAGAAGCAGGCACAGAAGCTGTACGCGCTGGACGACGGCGAACTCGAAGCGATCGAAGACAAGCTGCGCAAGGACGGCGTCAAGGAAGGCGGCTGGAGCATTTCGCGCTTCAAGGGCCTGGGCGAGATGAACGCGGAACAGCTCTGGGAAACCACGATGAACCCGGACACCCGCCGCCTGCTGCCGGTGTCGCTCGGCGACTTCGACCTCGCAGCTTCCGAATCGCGCTTCAACATGCTGATGGGTAAAGGCGAAGCCGCCGCTCGCCGCGCATGGCTGGAAGAGCACGGCAACGAAGCCGAAGCCGATATTTAAGCTGCGCATGAAACGCCTCGCCATCCTCGCCATTGCCTTGCTGTCCGCCTCCGCGCAGGCGGACATCTACGGCTATGTGGACGCGGACGGCACCGCGCATTTTTCGACCGAACGGCTCGACGAACGCTACCAGCTCTACATGCGTGGCGACGGCGCGTTCGACAGCACGCGCATCGTTGCGCCGGAAGCTGCCGAAACACCGCTGGCGCGCTTCCTGACACGCCATCCCGGCCTGCAGAAAGTCGAAACCCTGCTGCAGGCAGCGGCAAAGGATTTCGAGCTCGACCCGGCGCTGCTCAAGGCGGTGATGGCGGCCGAGTCGGGATTCAATCCGAATGCCGTCTCCCCCAAGGGCGCGGTCGGCCTGATGCAGATCATGCCGGCCACCGCGGAGCGCTACGGGCTGCAGGGCGACAGGAAGAAATCGATCGAGCAGAAATTGACCGATCCGAAGACCAACATCCGGCTTGCCGCGCGCTACCTGCGCGACCTGCACCGCATGTTTCCGGCGCGCCCGGAGCTGGTGATCGCGTCGTACAACGCGGGCGAAGGCGCGGTGCAGAAATACAGGAACGCCATCCCGCCCTATCCGGAAACACGCTCCTACGTGCAGGTCGTCAAGCAGTTCTACCAGCTCTATAAACCGGCGGCGCAGAGCCTGTCGGTCGCAGCGGCGGACGGCAATACCGTCACCGCAAAGCGTATCCACATGACCATTCCGGGCCGCCGGAGCATGCCGGCAACCACCCTCGAGTAATCCAAGAAACAATGACTGAACAAGCCAACCTGTTTGAAGAAGTGCCGTCGGGCGACGGCGAATCGCTGACCCTGGCGACTTTTGCCGAGCGTGCCTACCTCGACTACGCGATCTCGGTCGTCAAGGGCCGCGCGCTGCCGGACGTGAGCGATGGCCAGAAGCCGGTGCAGCGCCGCATCCTGTACGCGATGCACGAGCTCGGCCTCGATTCTGCCGCCAAGCCGCGCAAGTCGGCCGCGGTGGTCGGCGATGTGCTCGGCAAGCTGCACCCGCACGGCGACCAGTCGGTGTACGACGCGCTGGTGCGCATGGCGCAGGACTTCTCGCTGCGCTATCCGCTGATCGACGGCCAGGGCAACTTCGGCTCGCGCGACGGCGACGGCGCCGCGGCGATGCGATACACGGAAGCCCGCCTGACCCCGATCTCGAAACTGCTGCTCGACGAAATCGACATGGGCACGGTCGACTTCCAGCCGAACTACGACGGCTCGACGCAGGAGCCGAAACTGCTGCCGGGCCGCCTGCCCTTCGTGCTCCTCAACGGCGCGTCCGGCATTGCGGTTGGTCTGGCAACCGAAATCCCGTCGCATAACCTGGCCGAAGTGGCCAAGGCCGCGGTGACGATGATCCGCAATCCGAAGATCACCCACGCGGAACTGATGGAACTGGTGCCCGGCCCGGACTTTCCGGGCGGCGGCCAGATCATCACGCCGGCGACGGCCATCGCCGAGATGTATGAGAACGGACGCGGCACGCTGAAGGTGCGCGCCCGCTGGAAGATCGAAGACCTCGCGCGCGGCCAGTGGCAGGCAGTGGTCACCGAACTGCCGCCCGGCACCTCGGCGCAAAAGATTCTCGAAGAGATCGAGGAGCTCACGAATCCCAAGGTCAAGCTCGGCAAGAAGTCGCTGCTGCCCGACCAGCTGGCGATGAAGCAGATGATCTTGTCGGTGCTGGACACGGTGCGCGACGAATCCGGCAAGGATGCGCCCGTGCGCCTGGTGTTCGAACCGAAGTCAAAGAACCAGGACCAGACGGAGTTCATGAACATTCTGCTGGCGCACACCTCGCTGGAGACCGGCAACTCGATCAACCTCGTGATGATCGGCCGCGATGGCCGCCCGCGCCAGAAGGGCTTGACGCACATCCTGCAGGAGTGGATCGAGTTCCGTTTCGACACCGTGACGCGCCGCACGCGTTTCCGCCTGCAGAAGGTGGACGACCGCATCCACATCCTGGAAGGCCGCGAGGCGATCCTGCTGAATATCGACAAGGTGATCCGGATCATCCGCGAATCGGACGAGCCGAAGCCGGCGCTGATCAAGGCATTCAACCTGTCCGACCGCCAGGCCGAGGACATCCTGGAAATCCGCCTGCGCCAGCTGGCGCGCCTGGAAGCGATCAAGATCCAGCAGGAACTGGCCGAGCTGCGCAAGGAAAAGGAAACCCTGCATGACCTGCTCGACAATCCTGCGTCGATGAAGCGACTGGTCATCAAGGAAATCGAGACCGATGCGAAACAATTCGGCGATGCCCGCCGCACGCTGATCGAGGAAGCCGAGCGCGCGAGCGTCGAGCAGAAGGTACTGGACGAGCCGGTGACCGTGGTGATTTCGCAGAAGGGCTGGGTGCGTGCGCGCAACGGCCACGGCCACGATCCGGCGCAGTTCGGTTTCAAGGCCGGCGATGGCCTGTACGGCACCTTCGAATGCCGCACGGTGGACACGCTGCTCGCATTTGGCTCCAATGGCCGTATCTACTCGGTGCCGGTGTCGGCCCTGCCGGGCGCGCGCGGCGACGGGGTGCCGGTCACCACGCTGGTCGAAGTCGCCAGCGGCACCCGCCTGCTGCATTACTTCGCCGGCCCGGCCGATACGCTGCTCCTGCTGGCCTCCACCGCGGGCAATGGCTTCACTGCCAAGGCGGGTGACATGGTCAGCCGCATCAAGGCAGGCAAGGCATTCATGACGCTCGACGAAGGGGATGAACCGCTGGCGCCGCGCGTCGCCGCGAGCGATGCGAGTGCTGTCGCCTGCCTGTCGGAAAAGGGCCGCCTGCTCGTGTTCGGCATGGACGAGCTCAAGACCCTGTCCGGCGGCGGCCGCGGCGTGATCCTGATGGATCTGGAGAAGAACGAAAAACTGCTCGCGGCGCAACCGATCAGCCAGAAGGGCACGAGCGTGTCCGGCACCGGCCGCGGCGGCAAGGCGCAGGAAATCGTTTTGTCGGCGAATGCGCTTGCACCCCACATCGGCAAGCGTGCCCGCAAGGGCAAGGCGCTGGAGGCGAAGATCAAGCCGCTGGCGCTGCAGGCCGTGCGATAAGCGCACAGGCGGCAGGCAACCGCCTGCCGCCTCTTTTCAGATCGCGACGCCCGACTCCGCCTGCCCGATCAGCGTGGCCAGCATCGTAGTGTCCGCTCCGATACCCTCCGTCAGCACGGTCAGGTGCGACGGCGTCATCTCCCTCCCCTCCGCGCGCTGGTAGGCGACCGCGTACAGCGACCAGTCGAGCCTGTTCTGGAAAAAATCCTTCCCGGGCGTGCCGTCCGCCACGTTGAGAGCGGCATTGGTCATGTCCATCACAAGCTGGCCCCGCGAACGCAGCGCAAGTTGCTGCGTCCAGTAGCCGAGACCCTCCGCATCCGGCGCCTTGTCGAACACGTTGTTGTAGATCGTCGTCACGAATTGCGAAGGGACGAGGTCCGCCGGATAGATGGCCTTGACGACGTCGAGCGAGAAGATGATGTCGGCGACGGCGTCGATGCCGCGCGCCGCGACTTCTTTCGTCCAGTAGTTGAAGCCTTCCGTTTCCGGCGCCCTGCGGAACGCGGCGACGTAAATCTGCGCCAGGGTGGTGTCAGGGCTGGGGAAAGCGGAAACGTTTGAAAGATTGAGCGCACCGTCGTTGAACTGCAGTTGTTCGACATTCCGGCACACGGCAAGGTTGGCGCCGGTCTCGTCGCTGACAATGAACACTTCGCCGCGCAGCTTGCTCACGCGAATGGCGGCGGAATTTTGCGAAATGATGAGCTTGTCCGCACCGGCGCCGCCGTAGATGGACTCCCTGCCCGTCTCGAACAGGAAGCTGTCGTTGCCGTCACCGCCATCGAGCCGGTCGTTGCCGGCGCCGCCAGCCAGCGTGTCGGCCCCTCCCATGCCGGCGATCCGGTTGTCGGCGCTATTGCCGGTGATCCTGTCGCCTGCCGCGCTGCCGATCGCGTTTTCGATCACGCTGCCGAAGTTGATGGTGATCTGGCCTGCATCGCTGATCAACGATCCCTTCGATCCGATGTAGCCCCAGTACCCGGGGTCGAGATACAGCGTCACGCCCTGCGCGAGCGCCGAAGCGTCGATGGTGTCCGTGCCGCCGCCGTCCCAGATGAAGTTCGAGGTGCGGGCGGTGAGCGTATAGGTATCGTCGGCAGCGGCGGCCTTGCTCGGCCCGTACAGGTATTGCAGCGCGGCGATGTCGAGCGGCGCGTAGCGCAGGGAGTAGTCGGCCACGCGGCTGTTGTAGCTCATCACCGACCATTGCGACGTGTTCTCCGCCGCCGGCAGGTAGGGCGCTTCGGAATCGGAATGGCTGAACGGATGCTTCAGGCCCAGCGCGTGCCCGATCTCGTGGATCAGCGTGAGTGCCGAATAATCGCCGTTGCGCGGTGACAGGTTCGACGAACTGCTGCCGCTGTAATTGAGCAGCACGTCGCTGCCGATGTAGCTGTCGTGCGGGAAGTAGGCATACCCCGAGGAACCGCTCTGCGTATTGTTGGCAAATACCAGGGTATTGATGTCCGCCGCATTGGTCGTTTCGATGAAGTGCAGATCGACGACCGTCGAAATGTAAGCCAGGGCCTCGCGCACGAATGCCTGTTGCTGCGCGGTGAATGCCTTGAAGCCGGCGGCGTCGGTCGCGCTGAAGTGCGGCGGCGGCGAAGCCGGAAAGCAATAGGTGAATGTCCTGCTGCTGCCCAGTATGGCGGGGAAGCCGGTCGCGGCGGCGGGAATCAGCGCGTCGATCCAGTACGGCAGCTTTTGCACACCCGCTGCCCAGGACCAGTTTTCGATCTCGGTATCGGTCTTGTAGAAATCCGCATGGACGATGGCGCTATCGATACCGCCGGTATCGTAGATCTGATCCCAGCGGTTACGAACGATGTAGGTGTCGCTGCCCTCACCGCCGTACAGCTCGTCGCTGCCTTCGCCCCCGTCCAGCGTGTCGTTGCCCCGCCCGCCGAAAAGGACGTCGTTTGATGCAGTTCCGTCAAGGGTGTCGTCGCCGCTTGTACCGCTTTTGATCATGACTGCCGCCGTCGTCGAAATACAACCCGGCAAGATTGCCGGCGTTCAGCAGTCTATCAAATCGGCGCATCCTGTCGGTCGGAAAAGAACGACAGGATGCGCATTGCCGGCGGGCGAGAATTACAGCTTGGCGGCGATCAGCTTGCCCAGCTTTTCCACGCCTTCGCGGATCTTCGCGGGGGGTACGGTGACGAAGCTCAGGCGCAGCGTGTTCTTCTCGGCTGCGTTGGCATAGAAGGGCGCGCCAGGAACAAAGGCGACGTTTTGCGCGATCGCCTCGTCGAGCAGCTTCATGCTGTCGATATGCTTGGGCAGCGTGACCCAGATGAACATGCCGCCTTCCGGACGCGTCCAGGTGACGGACGACGGGAAGAACTCGGCCAGCGATTCGAGCATGGCATTGCACTGGTTTGCATACAGCGTGCGGATGGTCGGGATGTGCTCTTTCAGGAAGCCGTCCTTGATCACTTCATGCACCACCATCTGCGTCAGCTGGGCGGTGTGCAGATCGGCAGCCTGCTTGGCTTGCTCAAGCTTGCGGATCAGTGGAACGGGAGCGACGACGTAGCCGAGGCGGATACCGGGCGTGAGCACCTTGGAGAACGAGCCCATGTAGATGACGCCCTCGGGATTCATCGTCAGCATCTTCGGCAGCGGCTCGCCGCGGTAGCTGAGGGCGCCGTAGGGATCGTCCTCGATCAGCGGCAGGCCGAGGCGGGCGCAGGTCTCGACCAGCGCGGCGCGGCGTTCGACCGACAGCGAGCGGCCGGTCGGGTTCTGGAAATTCGGGAGGGCGTACAGGAGGCGCGCGCCTTGGGCGACGCCGGCCAGCTGTTCGGGAATGAGTCCATGATCGTCCGTCGGTACCGACACGAATTCGGGGCGGTACACCGAGAATGCCTGCAGTGCCCCGAGGTAGCTCGGCGTTTCCACCAGCACCTTGCTGCCTTCATCGACCAGCACCTTGGCCAGCAGGTCGAGGCCTTGCTGGGAACCCGACACCATCAACACCTGTTCCGGCACAATCTTCGCGCCATTCGTGGACAGCGAGTCGGCAATCCATTCACGCAGCGGGCCGTAGCCGTCGGTGGGGCCGTACTGCAGCGCGACCTTGCCCTGCTTCGACAATACGGTGTCGAAGGCGGCGCGCATGCGCTCCACCGGGAAGGTTTCCGGAGACGGCAAGCCACCCGCGAAGGAAATCACATCGGGACGAACCGTCACCTTGAGGATTTCACGGATGACCGAGCTTTGCAGCTGTTGCGCGCGCTCGGAGAATTGCCACTGGATGGGTGAAGGATTTTCCATTTTCATAGATGTCTCGCAAGTTGAATGGCGCGGTACGCCTGTTATTGTCGGCACGCTTGTGGCTGCCGTTGAAAAGATGACATGGGGTACATGCCATCGGGGGAACCGGAATTTTACCCGTGTATTGCCACGTAGGCCGCGTACTCCGCGCCCTACGCCGAAAATTTTTCGGACAGTCCCTTTTCAAGCTCGGCAATACCGGCCGGGAGGTCAAGCGAAGCGCCCGCGTACTGCATGCTCGAACCGAACGCATGCAGCGTGCGGAACAGGTTGTGTGCGCGGCTTTGCTCGCCCATCTGTCCGATGCGGACGATGTTCAAACCGAAGGAACCGGAAATCTCGACGCGGTGCACGCGCGACATGTGGGTGCGTACGGCGTCGCCCGAAATTCCGTCCGGAATGGTGATGCCGACCACCGAGTTCAGCCGCACCGCCTCGGGCACCAGCAGCTTCAGGCCCATCGCTTCGATACCGCGCTGCAGCGCCTTGGAGCAGACTTCATGGCGGCTGAAACGGCGGGGAAGCGTTTCCTCGCACACCAGCCGCAGCGCCTCGTGCAGGGCGAGAATGCCCGACACCGGCGCGGTGTAGTGGTAGGACTTCTGGTTCCAGAACTTGTCGGCCAGCAGCGCGTCCAGGCACCAGTGCGTGATCGGCTTCTTGCGCGCTTCGATCCGCTTCCATGCATTTTCGGAGAACGCGAGCAGCGATACGCCCGGAATCGACGACAAGCCCTTCTGCCCGCCGGTGATCACGGCGTCGACCTTCCACCGGTCCATTTCGAGAGGCATGGTGCTGAGCGTGCACACCGCGTCGACGATCACCATGCAGCCATAGCTGTTGGCAAGACGGGAGATGGCTTCAAGATGGCGATTGAACACCGTGTTGGAGGTTTCTCCCTGCACGATGGTCAGTGTCTGGAAGTCGCCCTGCTTCAGGTACTGCTCGACCGTCTCCACCTGCGCGGCTTCGTTGTCGGGCACTTCGATGATCGTGACTTCGGCCCCGATGCGCGCCGCCATCTCCGCCATGCGCCGGCTGAAGTAGCCGTTGCACACCGCGAGCACCTTGCTGCCCGGATCAACCAGGTTGCAGATGGCCATTTCCATCGCGGCGGAACCGGGGCCGGCGACGCCGAGGACGTGGCGCGACGAGGTCTGGAAGACGTAGCGTCCCATCTCCTTCACCTGCTCGATCACCTTGTTCATCGTCTCGCCGAGGTGGTTGATGACGATGGAGTTGGCGTACGCGACCTTGTGCGGGATCGGGACCGGCCCGGCACCCATCATCAGGAGCGGTTCCTGCGGCAGGATATGGTCGAGCGATGCAACGGATGGCGGTTGGAAGGTTTCCATGTCGGCGTTTGTCGGGAGTAAAAGGGTTGGCCTGTCAGGCGAGGATGTATCCTTCGATGCAGTTTACCGCCAAACCGCCCAGCCAGATCGTGTCGTTTTCGTGGGCGATCGCAATGCGGCCGTCACGGCCGACGCAGCGTCCCTGCCTGGCCTGGTAATCGACGGGGCCGCGGCGCTCGCGCAGGTAATACGCGACGGCGCCGTTGCCGCTGCCGCACACCGGATCTTCCGGCGTGCCTTCGTGCGGCGCGAAGGAGCGCACCTCCACGCTCTCGCCATCGAGGCCGAAGATGTTGATGCCATTGGTACCGGCCTTCTTCGCCGCTTCAGCCACGCGGTTCATGTCCGGCCTGAGCCCGCGCAGCAGCTCGCCGCCGGCGACCTGCGCGGTCAGCCAGACGATGCCGAGATCGACCGCGACCGGGTTTTCCAGCAGCGGTGCGCCTATCGCCTGCTCCACCGCGTGCCGGATAACCTCGCCGGCGGGGCGGAACTGCGCGGACGGCAGAGCAATGCGGATGCCCTCCTCGCCGGTCCGCATGCGCACCAGTCCGACACCGCACTCCTGCACCAGTTCACCGGCGCGCCGCGGCTTGAAGCCCGAGGCCAGCATGGCGTGGGCGCTGCCGATCGTCGGGTGCCCGGCAAAAGGCAATTCGCCCGTCGGAGTGAAGATGCGCAGCCGGTAATCCGCCTCCGGGTTGCCGGGCCTGAAGACAAAGGTGGTCTCGGAGAGGTTGGTCCAGCTTGCGATCGCCTGCATCTGCGCGGCATCGAGGCCATCGCCGTCCAGCACGACGGCAACCGGGTTGCCCCTGTACGGTTCGGCGGTGAATACATCGACCTGACAGAAGCGGCGCTGAGGCATGCGATCGTCCTTTCCGTTCAACCCAGTTCTGCGATCAGTTCGATTTCCACGCAGGCGCCCAGCGGGACCTGTGCCACGCCGAAGGCGGAGCGCGCATGCTTGCCCTTCTCGCCGAACACTTCGCCCAGCAGGTCGGAAGCACCGTTGGTCACCAGGTGCTGCTCGATGTAGTCCGGCGTCGAGTTCACCAGGCTCATCACCTTGACGATACGCTTGACGCGGTTCAGGTCGCCGCCGGCCGCTGCCTGCAGCGTCGCCATCAGGTCGATCGCCACGGCGCGCGCCGCCTGCTTGCCTTCCTCGGTGCCGATGTCCTTGCCGAGCTGGCCCACCCAGGGCTTGCCGTCTTTCTTGGCGATATGGCCGGACAGGAACACGGTGTTGCCGGTCTGGGCAAACATGACGTAGGAAGCAGCGGGCGCGGCGACCGCCGGCAGTTCGATGTTGAGCGCTTTCAGTTTTTCGTAGACGGACAAGATGTTCTCCAGAGGGAAATAAGGGATGACGATTAAGGATGAAGATTTTAACGCTTCACCGACATGCGCCGCCCGATGGCGACCACGGCGAGGACAGCCGCGGCGAACAGGAAGTTGCGCGCGTCGAGCGTTTCGCCCAGGATCAGGGCCGCGCCGACCAGCGTCAGGAAAGGTTGCAGCAACTGCACCTGTCCCACGCGGGCGATGCCGCCGAGAGCCAGCCCTTTATACCAAAAGAAGAACCCAATAAACATCGAAAATACAGAGACATAGCCGAATCCTATCCAGGCCTTGGCGGAGGCCGTCACGCCGTAGTTCCAGCCGAGCCAGATCGTAACCGGAAGCAAGACCGGCATGGACAGCACCAGCGCCCAGGAAATCACCTGCTGCCCGCCCATGGTCTGCGACAGGCGGCCGCCTTCGGCATAGCCCATGGCTGCGGCGACGGTGGCGGCGAACAGGGCGAAGTCCGCCGGATGCAGGGTGCCGCCGCCCTGCCAGAGCGCGAAGGCAACCACGAGGCCGCTGCCGGCGAAGGCGGCGATCCAGAATCCCACGGAAGGGCGTTCGCCGAAGCGCAGTGCGCCGAACAGTGCGGTCGCCAGCGGCAGGATGCCGACCACGATGGCGCCATGCGACGCCGGCACATAGCGCATCGCGATCGAAGAAAATACCGGGAAGCCGACCACCACGCCGAGCGACGTGATGGCCAGGGCGCGAAACTGCGCGCGCGTCGGGCGCGGCGCGCCCATCCACCACAGCAAGGCCGCCGATGCCGCCGCGGCCACGACCGCACGGCCGAGCGCCACCAGCACCGGGTTGAGTTCTTCCACCGCCATGCGGGTGAACGGCAAGGTCAGGCTGAAAATGGCGACACCGATGGTGCCGAGCCACATGCCGCGGGTTTCCTGCGCCAGGCTTGTACTCATGTTCTCCTCACATCCAGATCGACACGGCGGAATAGACGGTGAGCAGCACCATCACCGCGCAGAACAGGCGCTGCCAGAGCGGCTGGGCCAGATAGCGGCGCAGCACCGCGCCTGTACCGGCCCAGATGCCGACGCAGGGCAGGTTGATCGCGCAGAACACGAGGCAGAACAATCCGACCGCAAACCAGACCGGTTCCACCGGCGGCAGGAATGCCGATACGCCGGTCACCGCCATCACCCACGCCTTGGGATTGACGAACTGGAACATCGCCGCGCCGGTGAAGGACATGGGCCGGGCCGAGGACTGCTCGTCCTGGCGGAAGGCCATGCTGCGCAGCTGCCAGGCGAGATACAGCAGATAGGCGGAACCCAGGGTCTTGAGCACCACGTGCAGCGCGGGAACCGCGAGGATCAGGCTGCCGATGCCAAGCGCGCAAAGGACGAGCATCACACCGAAGCCGAAGGTAATACCCAGCATGTGCGGAATGGAACGGACGAAGCCGAACAGGATGCCCGACGAGGTCAGCATGATGTTGTTCGGGCCGGGCGTGATCGACGAGACGAAGGCGAATGTCGCAAGGGGGAGCAGGGTTTCCATGATCTCTCTCTACGTTCAACAGGAGCCG
>NZ_DASRXF010000011.1:0-8500 GCF_035654295.1 Noviherbaspirillum sp.
ATACAGCCGGAGAACTGGCTGCACGACAGCGACATTGCAAAATTGGCGGTAGATGATCCGACTGCGATACGGCCGGCAAAGTTGCCGAGCAACTGGTCCGGCGCCGTGGTTTTTCTGTTTGCCGGGAGTTCATACCGGGTGCGCGGATACCTGATATGGATTGGCCTTGCAGATGTGACCCAGGAAGGCCGGGGCGGAAGCGGCGAGGATTTCCATAGCGCTGCCTTGACCTTCTCCTGGAAGCTTTGCAATTCCGCATACGTCAGTTGGCAGTGGGCACCGAGCGAAATGCCAGCTGGTTTGACGTCCGTGATCACATTGTTGTCATCAATAATGACATCGTGCATGTAGTAGCAATCCCTAGTTGCCACTTCAGGTAGCGTGAGATTGGTGGACAGCTTCTTGTATACTTCAGCGGTGAAACGCTCCTGCTCTTCGCGCGCGGCATCGGTGGGCGGAGCAAATGGCTCACGGCCGGCTTCGGGCTGCAAGTAAAAGAGACTGGATTCTCGATGGAATCGCAAGTCGTTATAGCGTCCGGCATAGAACGCGCCTTGACCTGCCAGCTCGTACCATCGAATCGCTTCCTTCACATCGCGGGCCACAAGCAATCCTTGGTCAAAAATGTAGCCCATCTCGGCAGCAGCCGGTTTGTATCCTTGTTCCCATGCGCGCTGCAGCCAAAACGAGGCGTCCCGGAAGCTTCGCGGGACTCCTTGGCCATCGCGGTACATCCTGCCAAGTAGTGCCTGAGCCTCAGCCATGCCCTGTTCTGCCTGTGGCAGCAGCAGTTCATACGCTGTTCGGTAATCCTTGGTTTGGTATGCCCATTTCGCCGAACGGAACTGATCTTTGGCTGTGGTTTCCGCGGATCCTGCATAAGCCTCACCCAAAGATAACGAAAGGGCGAGAAGAATGAACAGTAAGGACCGAGGTCTCATTCGTGGTACTAATTGTGGTTTCGATGTCTGCCGGATGCAGGCCGATGTAGATACGCATGCCCGAAGCATGGCCGAGGGCACCGGCGTATGCTGTCATCCGGCAAAGCCTGAAGCAATACCACATACATGGGAGGCCGGCGAGATGACTGTGTCTTCGGTCGACGCACAACGCCTGCTTTTCGGCGTGTCAGCATCCCATTGACCGGTCATTTCTGGAGAAGCATAGAAGAATCAGCCACGCTTTGGTCGGCAGGAATCTGCTAAGCACTGTGCCGTTGGTCAAGGTACATAAAGCGAGCTAAGGCCTAAAACCATGGACATAAACAAAATACCCATGTGTAGACTAAATGATCCACCGGCAGCTTTTGGCCGGTTGCTGCCAGTTTGCAATTTCTGGTAAAAGTCCGCTTTTGTACATGAAGCCGTTATTCGCCGCGGAGATTTGACCGGATGCTATCAGCCAGGGCAGTTGATGGTCGCACGGGGGAGAACGCTTGCTCTGGCGTCCGCCAAAGAAGGCAAGGAAAGGCGGAGTGCAGGCATTGTGGTCGGGTCGGCAAGTGAGCCGTCCGCCGTGCTGCGGTAACACCTTGGTAGCACCAAACAAAAAGGGTTAGCGCCTTGCGGCACTAACCCTTTGTTTTTACTGGTGCTGATGAGAGGAGTCGAACCTCCGACCTACTGATTACAAATCATTAGCTCGTTTTCGTCGGAGGTATGTATTTGCAACGCATGCTTCACTCGTAAGTCCTGTTTCCCGCAGAACCGTCGGCGCTCGAGTAAGTCGGTGTCTGTCAGGCCAGTAATGGGCCACTGACCAGAATCTCAGCCTTATTGCTTGCCGGGGGTTACACAGCGGTTACACGAGGGGATATGGATCGTCAAAAAGCAAAAAGCCCAGTCCGAAGACTGGGCTAAGTGCTTGAAATATTTGGGGTGGCCGATGGGACTCGAACCCACGACGACAGGAATCACAATCCTGGACTCTACCAACTGAGCTACGGCCACCACTGAGACTTGCCGGACTGCGGGTCAGGCAAGCCCGTAATTATACAAACTTCACGGCAATGTGGCAAATGCCGTTTCTTTCCCGCCAGTCCGTTGTTTTTTATCCGGCCGCCGCAACTGCGGCAACCGGCGGCGCCACCCCGAGCAGCCGCGCAAAGGCGGTCTTCAGCACGCTTTCGCTGCCGGTGGTGAAGGCCGCAATCTTTCCCGGGCCCTGGGCGCGCAGCAGGCCGCGTTCGGTGAGCAGCCGCACCAGATGCCGCGCCACGGCCTCGCCCGTGTCGACGATCGCAACCGGCTGGGCGGTGAGCCGGGCCAGCGCTTCTTCGATCAGCGGCAGCACGAACGGATAGTGGGTGCAGCCGAGTACCAGCGTGTCGGCGCCGCGCTCGACCAGCGGCTCGACATAGCGGCGCACCAGCAAGGCCGTGTCGGCAGACTGGAGTTCGCCTTTTTCAACCTGGTCGGCCAGACCGATGCAGGGCTGCGGCAGGAATTCCACATTTGTCGATGCACTGATCTGGTCGCGCAGCAGCTTGAATTTTTCGCTCGCCAGCGTGCCTTGCGTCGCCAGCACGCCAACCGTGCCGCTGCGGGTGAGCGCGGCGGCCGGCTTCAGTCCAGGCTCGACGCCGACCACCGGCAGGTCCGGATACTGCGCGCGCAAAGCCCGGATCGCCGCGGCGGTGGCGGTATTACAGGCGACCACCAGCGCTTTCGTACCCTGCTGCATCAGGAATCCGGCGATCGCGAGCGTGCGCGCGGTGATCTCCTCCTCCGTCCTGCCGCCATAGGGTGCATAGCCGGAGTCGGCGAAGTACAGCAATGGTTCGTTCGGCAGGCAGGCGTGGATGTGCTTCAGCACCGAAAGGCCGCCGATGCCGGAATCGAATACACCGATAGGCTGGTCTGACATGGAAAAAAAGCGTGGGCTCGACAAAGGGCGGTGCGACGGCGCACCCGCACGCATTTTACACCGTGCATCTTGGCGCCCGGCAGCAGGTTGCGGTGCGGAATTGCCAGTCTTGCATTGAACTGGCCCGCCTTCCATCCACTCCTATTGCAAGGCCGGCGGGCGGCAAGCGGGTCGCGCGTCGCGGCAGCAACCAACGTACGGAGGGAACCATGGTCAGGCTCGGAATCATCATCGGCAGCACCCGCCCGGGACGCAAGGCGGAAGACGTGGGACGCTGGGTATACGAGATTGCGCGGCAGCGCAACGATGCCCAGGTGGAATTGGTGGACATCCAGGATTACAACCTGCCTCTGCTCGATGAACCGGTGCCGCCGTCGATGGGCCAGTACAGCAAGGACCACACCAGGGTCTGGGCGGCCAAGATCGATTCCTTCGACGCCTTCGTGTTCGTCACGCCGGAATACAACCACGGCACGTCCGCTGCGCTGAAGAATGCGATCGACTACCTGTACAAGGAATGGAACAACAAGGCGGCCGGCATCGTCAGCTACGGCAGCATCGGCGGCGCCCGCGCGGCGGAGCACCTGCGGCTGGTGATGGGCGAACTGATGATCGCCGACGTGCGGGCGCAGGTGATGCTGTCGCTGTTTACGGACTTCGAGAACTTCGCCACCTTCAAGCCGGCGCAGCATCATGAGAAATCGGTGACGACGATGCTGGACCAGGTGATCGCCTGGGGCGCGGCGATGCAGAACGTGAGGAGGTAAGGGACGTGGCGGCGGATATTGCTCCGTACCGTCGCTCCCGCTCATGGTATCGCGGCAAGTCTTAATGCGGCCTCACCCTGCGCTCCTGCCTGCCCGGTAGCGTCGGCTGTCGTTGAAAAGAAAACGGGCCGCAAGCGCGGCCCGTTGTTCATGCACCCGGCAGGCTGCTTACACGGTCTTCACCGGAATGCCAGCGAAGTTGCCGGTCGAGATGCGTTCCGCCCATTCCTTCGGGCCGGTGTTGTGCACCGAAACGCCGTTGGAGTCGACCGCCACCGTCACCGGCATGTCCTTGACCTCGAACTCGTAGATCGCTTCCATGCCGAGGTCTTCGAAGCCGACCACCTTCGCCGACTTGATCGCCTTCGACACCAGGTAGGCGGCGCCGCCTACCGCCATCAGGTAGGCCGACTTGTGGTTCTTGATCGACTCGATCGCGACCGGGCCGCGCTCGGCCTTGCCGATCATTGCGATCAGACCGGTCTTCTCCAGCATCATGTCGGTGAACTTGTCCATGCGGGTGGCGGTGGTCGGGCCGGCAGGGCCCACGACCTCGTCGCGCACCGGGTCGACCGGGCCGACGTAGTAGATCACGCGGTTGGTAAAGTCCACCGGCAGCTTCTCGCCCTTGGCCAGCATGTCCTGGATGCGCTTGTGCGCGGCGTCGCGGCCGGTCAGCATCTTGCCGTTCAGGAGCAGGGTCTGGCCCGGTTTCCAGGACGCGACTTCTTCCTTGGTCAGCGCATTCAGATCGATGCGCTTGGACTTCTCGGTGTCCGGCTGCCAGCTGACAGACGGCCACTCGGACAGCGCCGGCGCTTCAATGTAGGCCGGGCCGGAACCGTCGAGCACGAAGTGCGCATGGCGGGTTGCCGCGCAGTTCGGGATCATCGCCACCGGCTTGGACGCCGCATGCGTCGGGTACATCTTGATCTTCACGTCCAGCACCGTGGTCAGGCCGCCCAGGCCCTGCGCGCCGATGCCCAGTGCATTGATCTTCTCGCACAGCTCCAGGCGCAGTTCCTCGGTCTTGTTCTGCGGGCCGCGCTTCTTCAGCTCGTACATGTCGATGTCTTCCATCAACGATTCCTTGGCCATCAGCATCGCCTTCTCGGCGGTGCCGCCGATGCCGATGCCGAGCATGCCCGGCGGGCACCAGCCGGCGCCCATCGTCGGGACCGTCTTCAGGATCCAGTCGACCAGCGAGTCGGACGGGTTGAGCATCACGAACTTGGTCTTGTTTTCCGAGCCGCCGCCCTTGGCCGCGACCTGCACGTCCACGGTATTGCCGGGCACCAGTTCCATGTGCACCACGGCCGGGGTGTTGTCCTTGGTGTTCTTGCGCTCGAACTGCGGGTCGGCGACCACCGATGCGCGCAGCACGTTGTCCTGGTGCAGGTAACCGCGGCGCACGCCCTCGTTCACCGCGTCGACGATCGATCCCTTGAAGCCTTCGAAACGCACCTCCATGCCGATCTTCAGGAACACGTTGACGATGCCGGTGTCCTGGCAGATCGGACGCTTGCCCTCTGCGCACATGCGCGAGTTGGTCAGGATCTGCGCGATCGCGTCCTTGGCGGCCGGGCTCTGCTCGACTTCATAGGCGCGCGCCAGATGCTGCAGGTAATCCTGCGGATGGTAGTAGCTGATGTACTGCAGCGCGGCGGCGACCGATTCGATGAGGTCTTCTTGCTTGATGATGGTCATGATGATTTTCGGGCTAGGTCAGTGGGAATTCTTCGCATGGTCCGGCGCCGTCATCAGGCGGTCGCAGGCGGCGATCGCCATCGCCGACAGCAGGAAGGCGATATGGATGACGGTCTGCGCGATCAGCGTCTTGGAATCGTAGGCGCCGGCATTGATGAATGTCTTCAGCAGGTGGATCGACGAGATGCCGATGATGGCCGTGGCCAGCTTCACCTTCAGCACCGATGCGTTCACATGCGACAGCCATTCAGGCTGGTCCGGGTGGCTCTCGAGGTTCATGCGCGAGACGAAGGTTTCATAGCCGCCGACGATGACCATGATCAGCAGGTTGGAGATCATCACCACGTCGATCAAACCGAGCACCACCAGCATGATGATGGTTTCATTGAGCTTGGTCGGCGTTTCGCCGCCCTTGATCGCCACCGCGGACAGGATGTGCTCGAGCGCCGCCTGGTTGCCCATCGCGGCGCCGATCAGGTCGACCAGTTCCACCCAGAAGTGGAACACGTAGACACCCTGCGCCAGGATCAGGCCGAGGTACAGCGGCAGCTGCAGCCAGCGGCTCATGAAGATCAGGTTGGGCAGCGGGCGGATCGGGCGGGAGGCTTTGGAAATGTGCTTGTCGTTCAAATTCATGACTGGGAGAAATCAGGCCTGGAACAAAACCCGAGCATTTTACACGGGCTCGCGCTTTCGCTTCTGCGTTTCTTGAATGCCTGCGGCACTGGTCTCACGCGGCGAAATGGCAAAATGACAAGCGCGATGATCCATCTCAAGGATATATGCCGGCGGGTCTGGGAGGAAGCCGCCGCGGACTTGTCCAAATGGCATGTGTAAGGCTTAAGTAAGTGTATAAGCTTACCTTCCCAGCATCCAATCATGACAGAGCGGGAGACCACAACATGTCCGACATCGAAACCCTCAAACAGGAAAATCGTATCTTCAATCCGCCGGCAGAGTTCGTAAAGAACGCGGCCATTTCCGGCATGGACGCCTATCAGGCAATGTGCGCCGCCGCCGAGCGCGATTACGAAGGGTTCTGGGCGAACCTGGCACGCGAAAACCTGCTGTGGCAGAAGCCGTTCACCAAGACCCTGAACGAATCAGAGGCGCCGTTCTACAAGTGGTTCGAGGATGGCCAGCTCAATGTCTCCTACAACTGTCTCGATCGCAACCTGCAGAACGGCAATGCCGGCAAGACCGCGATCATTTTCGAGGCCGACGATGGCAAGGTCAACACGGTTACCTACCAGCAGTTGCATGACAAGGTCTGCCAGTTCGCCAACGGCCTGAAGGCGCTCGGCATCAAGCGGGGCGACCGCGTGGTCGTCTACATGCCGATGTCGGTTGAAGGCATTGCCGCGATGCAGGCCTGCGCCCGCATCGGCGCGACCCACTCGGTGGTGTTCGGCGGCTTCTCCGCCAAGTCCCTGCAGGAACGCATCATCGACGCCGGAGCGGTCGCGGTGATCACCGCGGACGAGCAGGCACGCGGCGGCAAGCATCTGCCGCTGAAGGCCATCGTCGACGAGGCGCTTGGCATGGGCGGCTGCGAATCGATCAAGAACGTCGTCGTGTACAAGCGTACCGGCGGCAACATCAACATGGTCGCCGGCCGCGACCGCTGGCTCGACGATGTGCTGGCCAACCAGGCCGCCACCTGCGAGCCGGAATGGGTGGATGCCGAGCATCCGCTGTTCATCCTCTACACCTCCGGCTCCACCGGCAAGCCGAAGGGCGTGCAGCATTCCTCCGGCGGCTACCTGCTGTGGGCGATGCTGACGATGAAGTGGACCTTCGACCTCAAGCCAGACGACGTGTTCTGGTGCACCGCCGACATCGGCTGGGTCACCGGCCACACCTACATCGCCTACGGCCCGCTGGCCGCAGGCGCGACCCAGATCGTGTTCGAAGGGGTACCGACCTACCCGAACGCCGGCCGCTTCTGGGACATGATCCAGAAGCACAAGGCGACCATCTTCTATACCGCGCCGACCGCGATCCGTTCGCTGATCAAGGCATCGGAAGCAGATGCCAACGTACATCCGAAGAACTACGACCTGTCCAGCCTGCGCCTGCTCGGTTCGGTCGGCGAGCCGATCAACCCGGAAGCCTGGATGTGGTACTACAGGAACGTCGGCAACGAGAAGTGCCCGATCGCCGATACCTTCTGGCAGACCGAGACCGGCGGCCACATGATCACCCCGCTGCCGGGCGCGACGCCGATGGTGCCGGGTTCCTGCACGCTGCCGCTGCCGGGCATCATGACCGCGGTGGTCGACGAGACCGGCCATGACATGCCGAACGGGCAGGGCGGCATCCTGGTCGTCAAGCGGCCGTGGCCCTCGATGATCCGCACCATCTGGGGCGACCCGGAGCGCTTCAAGAAGAGCTACTTCCCGGAAGAGCTGGGCGGCAAGATGTACCTCGCCGGCGACGGCGCCATCCGCAACGAGAAGACCGGCTACTTCACCATCACCGGCCGCATCGACGACGTGCTGAACGTGTCGGGCCACCGGATGGGCACGATGGAAATCGAATCGGCGCTGGTGGCCAACCCGCTGGTCGCTGAAGCCGCGGTCGTCGGCAAGCCGGACGAAACCACGGGTGAGGCGATCTGCGCCTTCGTGGTGCTCAAGCGCAGCCGGCCGACCGGTGACGAAGCCAAGCAGATCGCCAAGGAACTGCGCGACTGGGTGGCCAAGGAAATCGGCCCGATCGCCAAGCCCAAGGAAATCCGTTTCGGCGACAACCTGCCGAAGACCCGCTCCGGCAAGATCATGCGCCGCCTGCTGCGCGTGCTGGCCAAGGGCGAACAGATCACCCAAGACGTGTCGACGCTTGAGAATCCAGCCATCCTGGAACAACTGAAGCAGGCGCAATAAAACGGGAACGCGCCTGCGATAAGCACGGCGCGGCTATAGCGAGGAGACCGGACCGGCGCGGCCACAAGCGGCGCCGGTTTTTTTTCTGGAATGAAAAGTTTCGGCAAGGCGACTGAAAAACTGCAACAAATCCGCAGACTTTGCTATAATCTCGGGCTTCGCACTTGCGAACCCGAATCCAGGAGAGGTGGATGAGTGGTTTAAGTCGCACGCCTGGAAAGCGTGTATAGGTTAATAGCCTATCGGGGGTTCGAATCCCCCCCTCTCCGCCAAGTA
>NZ_DASRXF010000012.1:0-4402 GCF_035654295.1 Noviherbaspirillum sp.
GTGCGTCCATCTTGCAGACGGCTCTCAAGAACGAATTTCTTCGCCCCACCTGGAGAAGCCTTTAGTCCAAGGCCCTTTGCTTCCGTATCCCATATGAAAGCTTGGCTTTTTCCCGGCAAGCATTGATGCGCCGCTACACGACTTGCCGTGAACTTGATTCGCATGTAATTCTGCCTAAGGATATTGATAAGAAGACTGCCAGTAGTCGCATAGTAGGCATCTTACATCAATAAATGGGAATACAAGGAAACAAAAAAACTTCACCGAGCGCCGTACTTCAATGATTTTCAAGGATTAATCATCAAGTCGAGAATACCGATCAACATTAAGAAATGCCGTTATAAGAGGATTGTGATTCCTGTCGTCGTGGGTTCGAGTCCCATCGGCCACCCCAAGAATTAAAAAAGCCCAGTCTTCGGACTGGGCTTTTTGCTTTTCGTTGCCGCTCAGGCACAGACAGGTATTTATCGGGCGTGTTGCGCGAAAGCCGGCTCCGGATGATCCGGTGGAGCAATGCCCGCTTCGGCCATGAGCTGGCGTACCTCGGCGGGGTCATACACGAAGGTCAGGCTCTTGATTTTCATCGCACGTTCGTCGATCTCGAAATTCGCGACGCCATCGAGAACGACGATATGACCGCCTTCAATCGCAAGCGTATAGCTAAACTGCATTGTGATGGCCGCAGGCGCGTCTCTCCGGCGAATCACATTAGGAAACCTCATGGCCGTTCTCTTCGTATTAGAGAAAATGTAGGCATGAAAATCTTTAACATTTGCCGCGCCTGAGACCGGCGCGCGAATGACGGCATCGTCCGTAAACAGTCCCAGGACGAATGCCAGGTCCTTTCTTCCTAATGCCTCTTGATACTGCTCGCAAAGACTAGTCATCGTCATATCGTGGCTCTTGCCCGAAACCCGCTCATCCAAATCGTGCTCATTGTAGCCCTCGATTAGTGATTGCAAGCATCGGGAGTCGGCAATTGTGGGGAATAGAGAACTACCAGAATCTCAGGGCAACGGAATGACGAGGCGCGAGCCAGAGTGACTTGCCCACAATTGCTGTGGCCAATTCTGTGGATAACCCGGTATAAGCTTCCGCATGTCCATGATTTGCAAGGAAATTTTTTCCTTGCGCAAAATCAAGGCATGCGGAAGTCGGTTCAGCGGCCGAGCATGCTGAGGGTGCCGCGTCCCTTCGCATACATGATGCCGAGGTTGTACTGCGCGCCGGCGTGCCCCTGCTCGGCGGCGCGGCGGTACCAGTCGACGGCCTGCGCCATGTCCTGCTTCACGCCTTCGCCGTTGCTGTAAATGATGCCCAGCAGGTATTGCGAGTTGACGTCGCCCTGCTCCGCCGCCTTGCGGTACCACATTGCTGCCTTGCCGAAGTCCTGTTTCACGCCAATGCCGCGCCGGTACATGTTGGCGAGGTTGAACTGCGCCGGGGCATAGCCCTGCTCGGCTGACTTGAGGTACCACTGCGCGGCTTCCTCGTAGTCCTGCGGGGCGCCGTGGCCGTTGGCGAACAGGAGGTCGCCCAGCTTGTTCTGCGCGTGGGCGTCGCCCTGGAAGCCGGACTTGCGATGCCACTGCACGGCCATCGTGAAGTCCTGCTCGACGCCGAGGCCCTTCATGTACATGTTGCCGAGGTTGTGCTGCGCCAGCGCGTGGCCCTGCTCGGCCGCGCGGCGGTACCACTCCGAGGCTTCGAGGTAATCCTGCGCCACGCCTTCGCCGTGGAAGTACATCAGGCCGAGGTTGTACTGGGCGCCGGCATCGCCCTGCTGCGCGGCCCGGCTGTACCACTGGAAGGCATCGTTGAAGTCCTGCCGCACGCCTTCGCCGGTGTAGTACATGAGGCCGAGGTTGACCTGCGCGCCGGCGTCGCCGAGGTCGGCGGCCTTGCGGTACCAGTGCAGCGCTTGCGCAAAGTCCTGTTTCACGCCCAGCCCCTTGCGGTACATGTTGCCGATGTTGTTGAGCGCGTAGGTATTGCCCTGCTCGGCCGCGCGGCGGTACCAGTACAGGGCCATCTTGTGGTTCTGCTGCACGCCCTGGCCGTTGTTGTACATGTTGCCGAGGTTGATCTGCGCCAGCGCATGGCCCTGCTCGGCCGCACGGCGGTACCAGGCCACTGCCTGGTCGTAGTCCTGCGCGACGCCGTGGCCGTTGTTGTAGAGGATGTTGGCGAGGTTGAACTGCACCACCACGCGATCGGACTCGACCGGCCTGCGGTAGCGCGGGAGGTCGTACTCGGATTCCGCGACGTCACCGTTCTCGAAGCGGATGCCGGCATTCACCGGCGCGCTCGTGTAGCCCTGGTCGGCGGCCTTGCGGTACCAGGCCACCGCCTGCTTGTGATTCTGCGAGACACCGTGGCCGAGCGTGTACAGGTTGGCGAGATTGATCTGTGCGTGCGCGTAACCCTGCTCCGCGGCCTTGCGGTACCAGGCCACGGCCTGCGCGTAATCCTGCTTGACGCCTTCGCCGCGCTCGAACATCCAGCCGAGCTGGTACTGCGCGCGTGCGTCGCCCTGGTCGGCCATGGGCCGCCATTCATTCAGTGCCGCGTTGAAGTCATTCTTGTTGTAGGCCGCGAGCCCTTCCGGATAACCGGCTTGGGCCGAGAGGGAAACCAACAGGAGGGAGAGAAGAGAGCTAAGGGAGCTAAGGGAGCTAAGGGAGCTAAGGGAGATGGTGTGATGGCGCATGATCTTTCACGGTTAATGTCAACAAAACGTGAAAAGATATTAAATTGACATGAACCGCGGAAACAGTGCCGTGCGATGATCGAACGAGCCAAAGCATTGCCCTTGCGAGACAGAAAGAAACTCTTGCACCGCCCGGGTGCATCAGGGACTTCGCGGGAGGGGAAACTTCTGATCAAACGCAAACGCGCTGCAGTGCCGGCGGGCCCGGCACTGCATGAGGACTTCAGTAGGTGCCAGGCAGGAGGATGCTCTTGTCGACCTTCTTCACATCCGTCAGGCCGCAGAACGCCATCGTGAGGTCGAGTTCCTTGTGGATGATTTCGAGGCACTTGGTGACGCCGGCCTCGCCCATCGCTCCCAGTCCGTAAAGGAATGCGCGGCCGATGTACGCGCCCTTCGCGCCGAGCGCGAGCGACTTGATCACGTCCTGGCCGGAGCGGATGCCGCCGTCGATGTGCACCTCGATCTGGTCCCCCACCGCATCGACAATCGCCGGCAGCGCCGCGATCGACGAGGGTGCGCCGTCGAGTTGGCGGCCGCCGTGATTGGACACGATGAGCGCATCGGCGCCGCTCCGTACGGCGAGGCGCGCATCCTCCACGTCGAGGATGCCCTTGATGATCAGCTTGCCGCCCCACAGCTTCTTGATCCACTCCACGTCATCCCAGGACAGCGTCGGGTCGAACTGCTGCGCGGTCCAGGAAGACAGCGAGGACATGTCCGACACGTTGCTGGCGTGCCCGACGATGTTGCCGAAGGTGCGGCGCGAGGTGCCGAGCATGCCGAGGCACCAGCGCGGCTTGGTCATCATGTTGATGATGTTGGGGATGGTGAGCTTGGGCGGGGCCGACAGGCCGTTCTTGATGTCCTTGTGTCGCTGGCCGAGTACCTGCAGGTCGAGCGTGAGCACCAGTGCCGAACATTTCGCCGCTTTCGCGCGCTCGATCAGGCGCCGGATGAAATCGCGGTCGCGCATCACGTAGAGCTGGAACCAGAATGGCTTGGTGGTGTGGGCGGCGATGTCCTCGATGGAGCAGATACTCATCGTCGACAGCGTGAAGGGCACGCCGAATTTCTCTGCAGCCTTCGCGGCGAGGATCTCGCCGTCGGCATGCTGCATGCCCGTCAGGCCCGTGGGCGCCAGCGCGACCGGCATGAATACTTCCTGCCCGGCCAACGTCGTCTTCAGCGTGCGGTTGTCCATGTTGACCGCCACGCGCTGGCGGAACTTGATCTTCTCAAAATCGGTGCTGTTGGCGCGGTAGGTCGACTCGGTCCAGGAGCCGGAATCCGCGTAGTCGTAGAACATGCGCGGCACGCGCTTCTGTGCCAGGACGCGCAAATCTTCGATGTTCGTGATGGTGGGCATGCCAGCGTTTCCTCCTCATTGATTACAGCTAGTGTAATTGAAGAGGGGAAACGCTGCGAAGGGGGGACGCGGTTGAAATTAATTCACTTGGCTCAGGCGTGTCCCTGCATCTGCGCGCTTGGCACCGGGACGCGCGGGCGTTCGGTAAAGGAGGGAATCCGGTCGTGGGCCTGGCCGAGGTCGAGATCGCCGAGCCAGTACTTGGTCTCGGTATCCCCGAGCAGCGTGCGCAGTTCGCGGATGCTCATCTCGGTCGCCTCATGCGCCGCCAGCAGCAGCGATGAATTGACGGCCATCTGACGGTGCCTCACCTTGCTGATGGT
>NZ_DASRXF010000013.1:0-7520 GCF_035654295.1 Noviherbaspirillum sp.
TTGCCGCGCGCGCTGGCTCTCGCGGTGGATGGCCTGGGCCGCCAGTTCCTTGCCGGTGCCGGTCTCGCCCTCGATGAGGACGGTGGCAGGGGACTTCGCAAACAGTTCGATCGAGTGGCGCACCGATTGCATCGCCGGCGACTCGCCGCGCAAGTCGTTCAGGCCGTGCTTGGCGCGCAGGGTGTCGGCCACCGGTGCGGCGCGCCCGCGGCTCGATTCCAGTTGCGTGAAGCGTGCGATTTCCAGTGCATCCTCGAATGCCTGCCGGATCGAGGCCGCGGAGTACACGAACACGCCTGCCAGCCCGGCTTCCTCGGCGAGGTCGGTGATCAGGCCGGCGCCGACGATCGCCTTGATGCCTGCCGCCTTGAGCTCGTTGATCTGCGCGCGGGCGTCTTCTTCAGTGACATAGGTCCGCTGCGGAATCGCGATGTCGAAGGTGGCGAGGAATTCCTCCAGTTCCGGCATCGGCGTCTGGTAGGTGACGAGGCCCACATGCGGCGTGATCTTCCTGGCCCGCGCGAGCGCCTGCATCACGTCGAAGCCGCTGGCCTTGGCGATGACAACCGGCAGCGAGAGCCGGCTCTTGAGATAGGCGGCATTGGAACCGGCCGATATGACGGCATCGCAGCGCTCGGTTTCGAGCCGCTCGCGGATATGGCGGACCGCGTCCTCGAAGCCGAGGTGGATCGGCTCGATGGTGGCGCGGTCGTCGAATTCCAGGGTGATGTCCCTGAACAGATCGGACAGGCGCGAGATGGACACCGTCCAGATGATCGGTTTTTCCGGCAGGTCGAGGGCAGGGCGGGCGGGGAGTCGCATGTTTCATCCACGTTTCAATGTTTCAATTGTAACGCAGTTTGAAACAAGGCGGCAGCCGGCAGTCTGATGTGGAATTATCTAAGTAATTGAAAGATAAAGCGTTTATCTTGCTTCAACCCACCCTTGCAGCGTGGCACACCGATTGCAATAAGGCCTCCAGCTTCAATCGTTGCAACAGTTACCCACAACAAGGTGAAGACATGAGTCTCAATTCCGCAGGAGCCGCCTTCCGCAAGGCGGTGCAAGAAGAATCCCCGCTCCAGGTCGTCGGCGCCATCAACGCCAACCACGCGCTGCTGGCAAAGCGCGCCGGCTACCGCGCGATTTACCTGTCGGGCGGCGGTGTGGCGGCCGGTTCCCTGGGCCTGCCTGACCTCGGCATCTCCAACCTCGACGACGTGCTGACCGACGTGCGCCGCATCACCGACGTGTGCGACCTGCCGCTGCTGGTCGACGTCGACACCGGTTTCGGTTCCTCCGCCTTCAACGTGGCGCGCACCGTGAAGTCGATGATCAAGTTCGGCGCCGCGGCGATCCACATCGAAGACCAGGTGGGCGCGAAGCGCTGCGGCCATCGCCCGAACAAGGAAATCGTCAGCAAGCAGGAAATGGTCGACCGCATCAAGGCCGCCGTCGATGCGCGCACCGACGAGAACTTCGTCATCATGGCCCGCACCGATGCGCTCGCCGTGGAAGGCCTGGAAGCCGCGCTCGACCGCGCGCAAGCCTGCGTCGAAGCCGGCGCCGACATGGTCTTCCCGGAAGCCATCACCCAGCTCGACATGTACAAAACGTTCGCCGACGCCCTGAAGGTGCCGGTGCTGGCCAACATCACCGAGTTCGGTGCGACGCCGCTCTACACCGTCGAAGAACTCAAGAGCGTGAACGTCGGCCTCGTGCTGTATCCGCTGTCCGCCTTCCGCGCGATGAACAAGGCGGCCGAGAACGTCTACACCGCCATCCGCCGCGACGGCACGCAGAAGAACGTGGTCGACACCATGCAGACGCGCATGGAACTCTACGATCGCATCAATTACCACGAATTCGAACAGAAGCTCGACGCCCTGTTCGCACAACAAAAAGCCAAGTAATTTTTCCCGGGAGATTCTGATGAGTGACCAACAAGCCGCTGGCTTCAAGCCCAAGAAATCCGTTGCCCTGTCCGGCGTGACCGCCGGTAACACCGCCCTGTGCACCGTCGGCCGTACCGGCAACGACCTGCACTACCGCGGCTACGACATCCTGGACGTCGCCGATACCTGCGAATTCGAAGAGATCGCCCACCTGCTGGTGCACGGCAAGCTGCCGACAGTGGCCGAACTGAAGGCGTACAAGACCAAGCTGAAGGCCCTGCGCGGCCTGCCCTCGCAGGTGAAGGCAGTGCTGGAAGCGCTGCCCGCCGCCTCGCATCCGATGGATGTGATGCGTTCCGGCGTCTCCGCGCTGGGCTGCGTGCTGCCGGAAAAGGATGACCACAACACCCCCGGCGCGCGCGACATCGCCGACAAGCTGATGGCATCGCTCGGTTCCATGCTGCTGTACTGGTACCACTTCAGCCACAACGGCAAGCGCATCGAGGTCGAGACCGACGACGATTCCATCGGCGGCCACTTCCTGCACCTGCTGCACGGCAAGAAGCCGCCCGAGCTGTGGGTCAAGGCAATGCACACCTCGCTGATCCTGTACGCCGAGCACGAGTTCAACGCTTCCACCTTCACCGGCCGCGTGATCGCCGGCACGGGTTCCGACATCTACTCCGCCATCACCGGTGCGATCGGTGCGCTGCGCGGCCCGAAGCACGGCGGCGCGAATGAAGTCGCGTTCGAAATCCAGAAGCGTTACGACAACCCGGACGAAGCGGAAGCCGACATCCGCCGCCGCGTGGAGAACAAGGAAGTCGTGATCGGCTTCGGCCACCCGGTCTATACCGTGTCCGACCCGCGCAACAAGGTGATCAAGGAAGTGGCGCGCACGCTGTCGCAGGACGCCGGTTCGATGAAGATGTTCGACATCGCCGAACGCCTCGAAAGCGTGATGTGGGAAATCAAGAAGATGTTCCCGAACCTCGACTGGTTCTCGGCCGTCTCCTACCACATGATGGGCGTGCCGACGGCGATGTTCACGCCGCTGTTCGTGATCTCGCGCACTTCCGGCTGGTCGGCGCACATCATCGAGCAGCGCATCGACAACAAGATCATCCGCCCGAGCGCGAACTACGTCGGTCCTGAAGACCTCAAATTCGTACCGATCGCCGAGCGCAAATAAGTGCATGCGGCCCGCCACGACGGCGGGCCCGCGTTGCACCTCACCACTCATTCCATACGAGCCATGAACACCGCATACCGCAAACCATTGCCGGGCACCAATCTGGATTACTTCGACGCGCGTGCCGCCGTCGAGGCGATCCAGCCGGGCGCCTGGGAAAAGCTCCCCTATACCTCGCGCGTGCACGCCGAGAATCTCGTGCGCCGCTGCGATCCCGCCATCCTGACCGAATGCCTGAAGCAGATCATCGAGGTCAAGCGCGAGCGCGACTTCCCCTGGTTCCCCGCCCGCGTGGTGTGCCACGACATCCTCGGCCAGACCGCGCTGGTCGACCTCGCCGGCCTGCGCGATGCGATCGCCGACCAGGGCGGCGACCCGGCCAAGGTCAACCCCGTCGTGCCGGTGCAACTGATCGTCGACCACTCGCTGGCCGTCGAGTGCGGCGGCTTCGACCCGGATGCCTTCCGGAAGAACCGGGAGATCGAGGATCGCCGCAACGAAGACCGCTTCCACTTCATCGAGTGGACCAAGCATGCCTTCAAGAACGTGGACGTGATCCCGGCCGGCAACGGCATCATGCACCAGATCAACCTGGAGAAGATGTCGCCGGTCATCCATGCCAAGGACGGCGTCGCCTTCCCCGATACCTGCGTGGGCACCGACAGCCACACGCCGCACGTCGACGCGCTGGGCGTGATCGCCGTCGGCGTGGGCGGGCTGGAAGCCGAGAACGTCATGCTCGGGCGCGCGTCCTGGATGCGCCTGCCGGAAATCGTCGGCGTCGAGCTGACGGGCAAGCGCCAGCCGGGCATCACCGCCACCGACATCGTGCTCGCGCTCACCGAATTCCTGCGCAAGTCGAAAGTGGTCGGCGCCTATCTTGAATTCCATGGTGAAGGCGCTTCCTCGCTCACGCTCGGCGACCGTGCCACCATCTCCAACATGGCGCCCGAATACGGCGCGACCGCGGCGATGTTCTCCATCGACCAGCAGACGCTCGATTACCTGAAGCTGACCGGCCGCACCGAAGAGCAGGTGAAGCTGGTCGAGACCTATGCCAAGGAAGCCGGCCTCTGGTCCGACACACTGAAGAATGCCGTCTATGAGCGCGAGCTGAAGTTCGACCTGTCCTCCGTCGTGCGCAACATGGCCGGCCCGTCGAATCCGCACGCACGCGTGGCCACCGCCGACCTCGCCGCCAAGGGCATCGCCGGCAAGTGGGAAGAAGTCCCGGGCCAGATGCCGGACGGCGCGGTGATCATCGCCGCCATCACCAGCTGCACCAACACCTCCAACCCGCGCAACGTCATCGCCGCCGCGCTGCTGGCGCGCAATGCCAACCGCCTCGGCCTCACCCGCAAGCCGTGGGTGAAGACTTCGCTCGCGCCCGGCTCCAAGGCCGTGGAGCTGTACCTCGAAGAAGCCGGCCTGAAGCAGGAACTGGAAAAGCTCGGCTTCGGCATCGTCGCCTTCGCCTGCACCACCTGCAACGGCATGTCGGGCGCGCTCGATCCGAAGATCCAGCAGGAGATTATCGACCGCGACCTGTACGCCACCGCCGTACTCTCCGGCAACCGCAACTTCGACGGCCGCATCCACCCGTATGCGAAGCAAGCCTTCCTGGCGTCGCCGCCGCTGGTCGTGGCCTACGCCATCGCCGGCACGGTGCGCTTCGACATCGAGCGCGATGCCTTCGGCACGGACGCCAACGGCAAGCCGGTCACGCTCAAGGACATCTGGCCGACGGACGAAGAGATCGATGCCATCGTCAAGGCCAGCGTGAAGCCGGAAATGTTCAACAAGGTCTACATCCCGATGTTCGACCAGCGTTCGGCGGCAGCCACTTCGGTCAGCCCGCTGTACGACTGGCGCCCGCAGAGCACCTACATCCGCCGTCCGCCGTACTGGGAAGGCGCGCTGGCGGGCGAGCGCTCGCTCAAGGGCATGCGTCCGCTGGCGGTCCTTGGGGATAACATCACTACCGACCACCTGTCGCCGTCGAATGCCATCCTGCTCGACAGCGCGGCGGGCGAGTACCTCGCCAAGATGGGCCTGCCGGAGGAAGACTTCAATTCCTACGCCACGCACCGCGGCGACCACCTCACCGCGCAGCGCGCAACCTTTGCCAACCCGACGCTCATGAACGAGATGGTGGTCGTGGACGGCAAGGTGAAGAAGGGGTCGCTGGCGCGCATCGAGCCGGAAGGCAAGGTCACGCGCATGTGGGAAGCCATCGAGACCTACATGGAACGCAAGCAGCCGCTGATCATCATCGCCGGCGCGGACTATGGCCAGGGCTCGTCGCGCGACTGGGCGGCGAAGGGCGTGCGCCTGGCCGGCGTGGAAGCCATCGTGGCCGAAGGCTTCGAGCGCATCCACCGCACCAACCTGATCGGCATGGGCGTGCTGCCGCTGGAGTTCAAGCCGGGCGTCAACCGCCTGAGCTTGATGATCGACGGCACCGAAACCTTCGACGTGATCGGCGAGCGCAAGCCGCGCGCCGACCTCACCCTCGTGATCGTCCGCAAGAACGGCGAGCGCGTGGAAGTGCCGGTGACCTGCCGCCTCGATACGGCGGAAGAGGTGTCGATCTACGAAGCGGGCGGGGTGCTGCAGCGGTTCGCGCAGGACTTCCTGGCGTCGTCGGAGTCGAAAGCAGCATAAAGAAGTAGGGTGGGTAGAGCGAAGCGAAACCCACCATTAACGACCAAGAAGCACACGGTGGGTTTCGCTGCGCTCTACCCACCCTACGATCCTTGACTGGACAACATACATGCCCCACGTACCACAGATCAAAATCCCTGCCACCTACATGCGTGGCGGCACCAGCAAAGGCGTGTTCTTCCGCCTGCAGGACTTGCCCGAGACCGCACGCGTTCCCGGCGCCGCGCGCGATGCCTTGCTGATGCGCGTCATCGGCAGCCCCGATCCCTACGGCAAGCAGATCGACGGCATGGGCGGCGCGACTTCCAGCACGAGCAAGACCGTCATCGTCGCAAAGAGCACCCGGCCCGACCACGACGTCGACTACCTGTTCGGCCAGGTCTCCATCGACAAGGCCTTCGTCGACTGGAGCGGCAACTGCGGCAACCTGTCTTCCGCCGTCGGCCCGTTTGCCATCAGCAGCGGCCTGATCGACGCCGCACGCATCCCGAAGGATGGGACTGCCGTCGTGCGCATCTGGCAAGCCAACATCGGCAAGACCATCATCGCGCACGTGCCGATGATGAACGGCGAAGTGCAGGAGACCGGCGACTTCGAACTCGACGGCGTCACCTTTCCGGCGGCGGAAGTGCAACTGGAATTCATGGATCCGGCAGCCGAGGAAGAGGGCGCGGGCGGCTCTATGTTCCCGACCGGAAATCTCGTGGACGATCTCGAAGTGCCCGGCATCGGCGTGCTGAAAGCCACCATGATCAATGCCGGCATCCCGACCATCTTCGTCAACGCGGAAGCGATCGGCTACACCGGCACCGAGCTGCAGGAAGCGATCAACGGCGACGTCAAGGCGCTTGCGATGTTCGAGACGATCCGCGCCTACGGTGCAATGCGCATGGGCCTCATCAAGAACGTGGATGAAGCCGCCAAGCGCCAGCACACGCCGAAGATCGCCTTCGTCGCCAAGCCGAAGGACTATGTTTCCTCCAGCGGCAAGACGGTTTCCGCTAGCGACATCGATCTGCTGGTGCGGGCGCTGTCGATGGGCAAGCTGCACCACGCGATGATGGGCACTGCAGCGGTGGCGATCGGCACGGCAGCGGCGATTCCCGGCACGCTGGTCAATCTTGCCGCGGGCGGCGGTGAGCGCACTGCCGTGCGCTTCGGCCATCCGTCCGGCACGCTGCGCGTCGGCGCGGAAGCGGTGAAAGCCGGCAGCGAATGGAACGTGACCAAGGCCATCATGAGCCGCAGCGCGCGGGTCCTGATGGAAGGCTGGGTACGCGTCCCCGGCGACGCATTCTGATCGGCAACAACCGTGGCCATGAAAAGCGCAAAGACCCTCCCGTCGATGCGCTTTTTTTTCGCGCTGCGCGGCCCACCGTAAGTGCAGAGTAAGTCAGGCTGCACATACTGGGACGATAAGCTGGCACAGCAAGAAAATTCTATTCGGGGGCAACATGACGTACGCAGACTTCTACAAGAATTCCATCGACAATCCCCAGGCGTTCTGGGACAAGGAAGCCCAACTCATCGACTGGAAAGAGCCCTATTCGCAGGTGCTCGATTACAGCAGGCCGCCTTTCACCAAATGGTTCGTCGGCGGCAGGACCAACCTCTGCCACAACGCGGTGGACCGCTGGGCGGACAAGCAGGGCGACAAGCCGGCATTGATCGCCATCTCCACCGAGACGAACACGGAGAAGGTCTACACCTTCAAGGAACTGCAGACGGAAGTGATGCGCGCCGCCGCGATGATGCAATCGCTCGGCGTC
>NZ_DASRXF010000014.1:0-33355 GCF_035654295.1 Noviherbaspirillum sp.
CGTCAGTTCGCCCGGGTTGATCGAGAAGCTTTGCCAGTTGATGATGGTGCCGGGGGTGTTGGTCACCGACAGCACATTGCCCTGGTTGAGGAAGCTGGCCTGGCCGCTGACCACTTGCGGACCAAGCGGGTTGGCTACGGCTGTGCCGAAACAACCGGCAACCAGGACCGGCAGCAGCCGGCGGCGCAAGTTAGTGGCATTGATATTCATTTCCGATTCCTGCTTGCTAGATTCAGTACGTCAGGCCCAGCCTGAAATGCAATTTGTTGTCGCCCTTGAGCTGCGCGATGCCGCCATCGATCACGTGGCCGTAGTCCATCTGCATGCTCAGGTAGCGGCTGACGGAGACCCGGAAACCGAGGCCCACGCTACCGATCGATGCCTTCACGATTTCGCCCGGCAGCGCATCGTTGCGGCGCACGCTTGCGGTGTCGTAGAACATGAGCGCGCGGCATTGGGCAGCGACGGTTTGCAGGGCCGAGCAGAAGTTGGGCGTGTAGAGTTCGGCGCTGGCAAGGAAGCCTTTGTCGTTGGAGACGTCACGCTCGTCGAAGCCGCGCACGGTGGTGGCGCCGCCGGCGCCGAACTGCTCGCCGGGGATCAGGGCGTCCGGCGTGTACTGGCCGGCGAGGCTGACGCGCATCTGCCAGTCTTTCGGCAGGGCGTGGGAATAGCCGGCGCTCATGCGCAGCAGGCTGTAATTGGCCGGCGCGCCGGCCCGCACGCGGGCGAAATCGGCGCTCTTGCCCTTGTCCCCGCCCGGCAGGTTGCGCATGCCGGTCACGGTGAAACTGAGCTCGCCGCCTGGCATGCCGAGGATGCCGGTATAGGCCAGGCTCAGCGGGTGCACCGTGACGTCATTGCCGAGCTGTACGCCCTGCAGCGCCACGTTGTTCTGGAATTCCTTGTAATCCAGGCCGTAGGTGAACCTGGATTCGTATTCGCCCACGCGCCGCATCAGCTGGTTGTAGCGCGCGCCGAGAACGGTGCCGCGTCCGCTGACCTGTAGGTTGAAGATGCCGGCCAGCACGGAACCCGAATCGACGTCGGAATAGCTGGCGAACAGGTCGACCGAGTCGCCCAGCGGATACAGGGGAATGTGGTAGCCCACGCCATAGACGCTCACCTTGCTCGGGTTCTCGAGCGTGGTGGTGTACTGCAGGCTCATCACATGGTCGCGGTCCATCACGTTCGCATGCTGAAGTTGCACCGTCATCTGCGACCTGCCGGTGTTGCGGTTGCCGCTGTTGTCGACACTGGCGGCCAGCTTCCACGGCTTTTCATCGGCCACTTTCAGGGTGGCGTTGACTTCGTCGTCGTTGTCGCCGCTCTGCAGCTGCAGCGTCACCTTCTTCGAGGGGTTCTCATTGGCCAGCCTGAGGCTGGACGAGACCTCGCCGAGGTTGGGCGACTGCCCCGCCACGAGGCCCGGCACGCTCCTGCGGATGTTGTCCTCGCTGAACACGCTGTTGCCCTCGACCCGCAGCGTGCCGACCCGGGTCTCGATCACCTTCAGCCGGACCACGCCCTGGTTCAGCTCCTGCTCGGGCAGGGCGATCTGCACCACGTTGTAGCCCCTGGCATGGTAGGCCGCTTCCAGCGCCTCCAGCGCCATTTGCACGTGCCCGAAGTTGCGCTCCTTCCCGGTATACGGCGTGAGCAACTTGTCAATGTCGGAAACGGGCAGCAGCGTGTTCCCTTCGACGGCAAAGCGGGTGATTTCGAAGCGGCCGATGGGGTCCGGGGCATCGGAGGCATGGGCGGCATGGGCCAACACGACGAATGCCGTACCGGCAATCAGACGCGATAGTGGATGTCTCATGGTGGGGAAGTACCGTGGAAGGTCTCTGAATTCTTGCGACTGGACGTTACAACTGCTTACATTCTTGCCGAGCTGTAACTATAGCCCAGTGGCTTGACGAATCTCAAAGAAATTGCATTTTTGCTAGCACAAATCCCATAAACGTGGGAGGGACTTGTTGTATCCGGGCCATGACTTCCGACCATTCTTCTCGCCCCTGCCGGAACGTGTCCGCTGCACGGACATCTCAATTGCGAGGAACTCGTCGGGCGCGCCGATCCTTTTGATGATGTTCAACCGGGCCACTGTTGGAAGCTGGCATAGTGGTGCGCGGTGTCACTGCGTGCCGCTCGACTTCGAAAGGCCAGGGATGGGGCTCATCAGGAATCTGTTTGCCAAGCCGGGCGAGTCTCGCTCGACCCGTCGTGCCGCCGGTACCGTCCCGGGCCTGCTGCGCTTTGCCTTCCTGGTTTGCACATATGCGCTCACTGCGCGCCTGTCGGCGAGCTTCGCGGTGCTGCCGGGCATCGTCAGTTCGCTCTGGCTGCCCTCTGCAATTGCCCTGTGCGCCTGCCTGGCGTGGGGCGTCCGGTTCACGCCGGCAGTCTGGATCGGCGCATTCCTCAGCATCCTCGGTCGCAACCTCACCCCCGCGGCGTCCATACTGATCGCCACGGGATGCATGGCCTCGACACTGACGGCTACCGTCCTCGTCCAGCGCCTGTACGAGGCGCGCACGGACTTCATCTTCCGCGAGCCTCCATTCCGCTTCATTGCCATTGCACTGTGCAGCGCTCTGATCAGCGCCGCGGCCGGCACACTGGGCGTGGCGCTCAGCCCGGAGCTTACCGCCCTCTCGTTGACCTCGGTTTTCCTGGCGTGGTGGCTGGGCGACACGGCGGGACTGGTCGTCGGCGTGCCACTCATCCTGGCATGGGACATGCGTCGCGGCGGCGCCTGGCACAAGGCGAAGCTGGCCGAACTCGCCGCCTTCTTCGTGGCGCTGATCGCCGTCACGCAGGGCATCTTTGGGGGCGCGTTCGGCAACTGGCCGCTCGCCTTCCTCGTCATGCCTTTCTTCCTGTGGGCCGCTATCCGCTTCAACCTTGCCACCGTCGCCTGGACCACGGTGCTCGTCTGCGCGATCGCTGTCTGGCATACCATCCGCGGCAGCGGGCCCTTCGCCAGCGCCGACCTGACGGTCTCGCTGCTGCTCCTGACAGCCTATCTCGGCGTGGTCGGCTGCATCGGGCTTGTCATGGCCAACCTGGTTTACCAGCGCAGCAGCGCCGAATCGCTGCTGTATGAAGAGCGGCACGACCGCGAGCGCCATGTCCTTGTCCGCACGCAAAGCCTGGTCAGCGACATCGAGGAGCGCAAGCGCATCGAGCAAAAACTCGCCGCAAGAGAGCGGCAGCTGGCGGAGGCCCAGCAGCTCGCCCAGCTCGGCAGCTGGGTATGGAACCTCGAGACGGATGAGATCACCTGGTCCGACGAGTTGTACCGCATCTTCGGCGTGGACCGCGACAGTTTCCCGATCACCCGCGAGAACGTCCGCAAGCTGATCCACCCGGACGATCTCGATACGGTGCGCGAAAATGCGAGCAGAAGCCGGCAAAGCGGGCAGCCCTTCCGCACGGAATACCGGCTCCAGCTTGCAGACGGTTCGACGCGCTTTGTCGCCGCCCGCGGCCAACCGCAGCGCGACGGCGCCGGGCGCATCGTCCGCCTGGTTGGCACCGTGCAGGACATCACCGACGCCAAACGCGCCGAGGCCTCGCTGCGCGAAGCGGAGGAACGTTACCGCAAGGTGGTCGAGCTTTCCCCCGATGCCATCCTCGTGCAGCAGGACGGCGTATTTGTCTATGCCAATCCCGCCGCCGTGCGCCTGATGCGGGCATCGCGCATGGAAGACCTGGTCGGCAAGGCGCTGTTCGACTTCCTCCATCCCGATTTCCATGTGCTCGCACGGCAGCGCATTGCCTGTCTCCAGCGCGGCGAGCCGCTTGGGGCCGCGGAGGAAAGGTTCTATCGTCTTGACGGCAGCGAAGTCGATGTCGAGGTCAACGCCTCCCCCTTCCTGCACAACGGACACTTTGCAACGCTGTTCATCATGCGCGACATCACCGAGCGCAAGAAAACAGAAGAACAGATGGCCTACCTGGCGCACTACGATTCCCTGACCGGGCTGCCAAACCGCATGCTTTTCCATCAGCGCCTGGAGCACGCGCTGAGCGTGGCGGAACGGCCGGAGCGCTCGGTGGAAGTTCTGTTCCTCGACCTCGACCGCTTCAAGGTCATCAACGATTCGCTCGGCCATGCAGTCGGCGACCTGGTCCTGAAAGAGGCCGCTGCCCGGCTGCAGGGCATCCTGCGCGAATCAGACACGGTGGCCCGGCTGGGCGGCGATGAATTCGTCGTGCTGGTGGAAAACGTCGACGAGCCGCACCGCGGCGGGGTCATCGCGGAAAAGATCCTGGCAGCCTTCGTTCCGCCGTTCCTGCGCGACAAGCAGCCGCTGACGGTCAGCACCAGCATCGGCATCAGCAGCTTCCCCAGTGACGGTACGGATTCGGAAACCCTGCTCAAGAAGGCAGACATGGCCATGTACCGCGCCAAGGAATCCGGACGCAACAATTACCGCTATTTCTCGCCTGAGATGAACCAGCACGCGGCGGAACGGCTGGCCCTCGAAAGCGCACTCGCCCGCGCCGTCGAGCTGGGCCAGTTTTCGCTGCACTACCAGCCGAAGATCGACATCCTCACCAACCGCATCACCGGCATGGAAGCGCTCCTGCGCTGGGAACACCCGACACTGGGATCGATGACTCCGCCGCGCTTCCTTGGCGTCGCGGAGGAGAGCGGCCTGATCCGGCCCATCGGCTACTGGGTCATCCGTACCGCCTGCGCACAGAACAAGCAATGGCAGCTGACGAGCCCGGTGCGCCTGCGGGTTGCGGTCAACCTGTCCGCCAAGCAACTGGCCGACAACCGGCTGGTCGAAAACATCGACGCCATTCTCGCCGACACCGAACTGGAGGCGCAGTACCTGGAAATCGAAGTCAGCGAGAGCGCAGTCATGGCCGATCCGGAACGCGCCATCGCGGTGCTCAACAAGCTGCGCGACCGCGGCATCACGATCGCCATCGACAATTTCGGCATCGGCAATTCCTCGCTGGCCTACCTGAAGCGCTTCCCGATCCGTTCGGTGAAGATCGACCACTCCTTTGTGCAGGGTCTCCCCTTCAACCGGGACGACAGCGCGATCACCAAGGCGATCATCAGCCTCGCCCACAGCCTGGAATGCAGCGTGATCGCCGAAGGTGCGGAAACCCAGCAGCAGTTCGACTTCCTGCGCGAGAACGATTGCGACAGCGTGCAGGGTTTTTATTTCAGCGCGCCGATGCCGGCTGACCATTTCGCCGATCTGATCCGGGTGCAGTCCAAGCTGTACCTGCATTAAGGAATCGCTTGGTGGGCGTCGCTGCGCTCTGCCTCGCCTACGGTTCTTTATTTGCATGGCGGGTTTCGCTGCGCTCTACCCACCCTACGGTTTTTTATTTGCATCGCGGGTTTGGCTGTGCTGTGCCCACCCTGCGGTTCTCTATAAATGACGGTAGCGTGGGTAGAGCGAAGCGAAACCCACCGCAATAACTAGGCATCGTTCATCGCTTCCTTCACCAGCGCATCGATCTCGCCGGTAATATCCGACAGCACCCCCGCCACGACGGAAAACTCCTTCCCGGCGCTGCCCGCCCGCGCCGCGACGATCTGCGCATTGAAGGCGACCATGCGCGCCTGGCGCGCGATGGCCTCGATGTCGGACATGATCCCCACCAATTGCTTCCGCACCCGCGATGCGTGCCGCTTCGACAGCTCTTCGTAGACCAGCGTAATGCGGTTCAGGATGGCAAGCAGCGGCGTTGCCATCGCGACCAGCCGGTCGACCAGCGCAGCGCCCTCCGGAGTGCCCTGCTCCACGGCATTCAACGCGCGGTTGGCGAGGCCGATGAAGTCATGGATGCGCGCATCGCCGTGCTCCTTGCCGAAATAGACGGCCTCCAGTTCCTCGCAAAAGACACCGGGCAGCTGGTCGTTGCCGTTCACGAGGATGGCATGGGCCTCGGTAAAGAGCCGCAATGCGTCGCGGGCGGTGGCGATGGCGTCCTGTCCGCCGCGCGTGGCGAGCACCGCATACAGGACCAGCCGCTGCGACGTAAAGCGGCGGCGGCCCGAGAGGTTGATGAGCATGGCGAACGTTTCGCCGGACAGCTTCACGGCACGCGAGGAGCGGTCGCGCGATGGAAGGGCATCGAAGGGTGGCATGGGCACTCCTGAAGTCGTATTACCCCATGGAAAGCATGAAACATGCCACACGTGTCCCATGCTGGAGCTGTCCGAACTTCGTGCGCCGTCAACCGGCGGAAGCACCAAAAAAGCGCAGGCTGCGCTATCGTGGACGGATTCAGGACCTCGCCCACACGATCAGCCGGTTATGCGCCGGCATCGCGCAATCCTCGACGAAGACAAGCCCGTTCGCGCTTGCCAGGCGGCCGACATCTTCCGCATTGCGGATCCCCATGTGCTCGCCTTGCGCCTTGAGCGACATGTCGAACATGGCATTGCTCTCACTGGTAAAGCGGCCGCCGTAATTGAACGGCCCGTAGACGCACAACGGCCCGCCCTTGCGCAAGACGCGCGCGATCCCGGCGAACATCGCCTCCACCTCGTCCCAGGCCATGATGTGGCAGGTATTGGCGGTGAACACCGCATCCCAGGGGCCGGTGGGCCAGGTGTCGGAACGGACATCGAGTTCGACGGGCGGCAGCACGTTGGGCGGCGCTTCTTCGGCGAGCCAGGCGTGGATGCCGGGGTGGTTGGAGGGCAGGTCGCTCGTCTGCCAGGTGATTCCCGGCAGTGCGGCGCCGAAATACACCGCGTGCTGGCCCGTGCCGCTGCCGATTTCCAGCACCCTGCCCGACGGCGGCAACACCCGGCGCAGTTCCGCGAGGATGGGTTCACGATTGCGCTCGCATGCGGCGGAGAAAGGCTTGGTCATGACGTGCTCCACATGGATGGGGGATCTGCCTTTCAGTCTACACCGGCATTGCGCAGCATCCGCGCTACCCGTGTGCGCATCCGCGCCACGTGCGAACCTTCCCAGTACACCTGCGCGCACCCGGCGCATTCAAAGAAGTGCTCGTAGAACTGGCGGCTGTGGTGGGGAACGCGGTGCGCGACTTCCTGCTTGTCGACGGCGCGCAGTTCGCCGTTGCAGGTCAGGCAGCGGCTGAAGGCGCGCACATGAGGGGCGAGCTTGAAACGGACAATGACCTCCGCCATCTGCGTCTCGACGTCCACGGCGTGCAGGTAGCATCCGCGCACGATCTCCTTGCGGATCAGCAGGTCGCGGTCGCGCGTGAGCACCGCGCGGCCCTCCTCGGCGGCAATACGCGCCACCTCGGCGTCGCTGTAATCGTTGCGGTAGAGGACGTCGAAGCCGAGCATGCGCAGGCTCTTCGCCAGTTGCCCGAGATGGGCATCCGCAATGAACCGTCCCGGCGCCGCCATCTCCGGCCGCAAGCGCACGGACGGGTGGATGTCGATCGACGAGAAAGCGGGATACACGCTCACCCGCTCTCCATCCTGCAGGCGATGGGAGAAATCGACCGGCACGCCGTTGACGCAGATCAGCTCGACTTCGGTATGCGGGACACCCAATGCCTCGATCATGTGCTTGACCGTGGCATCGCGGGACAGGGGATGGCCGAAGGTACGCTGCCGGTGCGACGGCGCAAGGAAGTTGTTCAGTTCGGCGTAGAAACGGAAATGCGCGGTTGCCACGATGGTCGCGCGCGCCGTCTACTCGCGTCCCCGGCCTGGGCCGCTGACGGGATAGGCGATATGCAGCTTGCCGGTTTCTTCCGCCGGCGTGTTGAGGTTCACTGCCAGCCGGACGGCGCGCGCAACGTCGGCAGGCATGCGCCACGCGCGGAAAGCACTCTCGGCAATTCCCCTCAGGAAGGAAAAGGCTGCCGCGAAGCCGAAGGGGTCTTGCAGCCGTGCTGCGAGCGCCTCCCATTCGCGCCCGTTTTCCGGCACGCCGGCAAATGCCCGGATGGCGCCGCTTTGCATGCCTGCGGCGATGGTTGCCGCGTAATAGCCGTAATCGAAACCGCGCGCGGCATTGGGCGCGAGCTGCGCCTGTGCCAGCGACATCAGTTGCCGCGCATCGCGTACCGAAGCAAGTTGCCGTGCTGCGAGGTTGCCCTGTTCAAGGGTCAGCCGAAGCATGCCGAGATTGAGTTCCGCATATTGCCGCAGGCCCTGCACCAGGGTATCCCCCAGTACCGATCCTGCGTCGAGCTGCCACGACAGCTGATCTCGTGCCGCCCTGGAAAACTCCTCGTGAAACGCAAGCATCAATACCTCCCGGCACCGCAACGACTGCACGGCGATCCTTCATTGTAGGTAGGGCACGAATGAAATCAAGGCAACGGCACGTCCGAACCGCACTTTGATGCCTGTCAAATTTTCGCGCAGGTATCTTTACGGCAGGCCCTGTCTAATGCGTATTCGAGGACATGCCATGCCCTACAAGACCATCCTCGTGCACGTGGACGAATCCGGCCACGCCAGCGAGCGCATCAAGATCGCCGCCGCCGTCGCGATGACAGAGCGGGCGCATCTGATCGGCACGGCGGTGACCGGCGCGTCGCGCTACCTGCTGCAGTCGCGCATCCTGGCCGACATCGATCCGAACCTGCAGGGCCATCTCGCCTTCCTGCGCGCACGCGCCGAGCGCGGTCTTGCGGATTTCGATACGGCGGTGCATCTGCTCGGCCTGCCGTCGTTCGAAAAGCATCTCGTGGACGACGAGGCAGGCGGCGGCATTTGCCTGCAGGCACGCTACGCCGATCTCGTCGTCATTGGCCAGTACGATCCCGGCGAGTCCTCGCCCGTGGTGATGCCGGACTTTCCGCAGTACGTTGTACTGCATTGCGGGCGGCCCGTCCTGCTGATCCCCCACACCGGGCGCTTCGACAATATCGGGCGCTGCGCGCTGGTTGCATGGGATGCCAGCATGCAGGCCACACGCGCCGTCACCGACGCCATTCCCCTGCTGCAGCGGGCCGACACCGTGCATGTCGTCGTATTCAATGCAGGCGCCCAGCCGCAGTTGCAAAGCTCGCGCCCCGGCGCCGATATCGCCGCCTATCTCGCGCGCCACGACATCAAGGTGGAAGTATTGCGCAGACGCACCGACGGCGACATCGGCGATGCGCTGCTCGCGCTCGTGCAGGAGCTGGATGCGGACTTGCTGGTGATGGGCGGCTACGGCCACGTGCGCTTCCGCGAAATCATCCTCGGGCGCGTCACCGAAAAAATCCTTGCCGGCATGACTGCGCCGGTGCTCATGTCCTGCTGAAGCGCGAGGAAAAGATGTTGCCGTCGGCGCGTTTTGCGATCCCTCATCACGCCTTCGTCTTGCGCTGGTACTACTAGCGTAACCACACCCAGGAGACCGAACGGATGGAAACAATTGCCGGGATGGACGCTACGCTGCTTGCACGCATCCAGTTCGCATTCACCATCAGCTTTCACATTATCTTCCCTGCATTTTCCATCGGCCTGTCCGCCTTCATCGCGACGCTGGAAATCCTCTGGCTGCGCAGCGGCGAGCAGCACTACCACACGCTCGCGCGCTTCTGGACCAAAATCTTCGCCGTCTCGTTTGCCATGGGCGTGGTCTCCGGCATCGTCCTGTCCTACCAGATCGGAACGAACTGGAGCCGCTTTTCGGAAGTGGTCGGCAATACCATCGGCCCGCTCCTCGGCTATGAGGTGCTGACTGCATTCTTCCTCGAGGCAAGCTTCCTCGGCGTGATGCTGTTCGGATGGAACCGCGTGCCGCCCTGGCTGCATACACTCTCGTCCATCGTCGTCGCCCTCGGCACCGCGCTCTCCGGCTTCTGGATCCTCGCCGCCAACAGCTGGATGCATACGCCTGACGGTTTCGAGATGCGCGGCGGCATCGCCTATCCGACCGACTGGTCGGACATCATCTTCAATCCGAGCTTCCCTTACCGCTTCACCCACATGATGATCGCGACCTACCTGACCACCTCGCTCGTGGTGCTGGCCGCGGGCGCGCGCTACATCCTGCAGGGGCGCTTCGAGCGAGAGGCGCGCACGATGGTGCGGATGGGACTGGGCATGGTGGCGGTGCTGGCGCCGGTGCAACTGGTGGTCGGCGACCTGCACGGCCTGAACACGCTGGAACACCAGCCGGTGAAAGTAGCGGCCATCGAGGCGCACTGGGACGGCTCCAAGCCGGCGCCCTTCGTGATCTTTGCATGGCCCGACGAAGAAGCGGAACGCAACGTGGCCGAACTCTCCATCCCCTATGCCGGCAGCCTTGTGCTCAAGCACGATCCGCAGGGCCTGTTCCCCGGACTGCGCGATTTTCCCGAGGACGAGCGGCCGCCGGTCGTCCCGGTATTCTTTTCCTTCCGCCTGATGCTGGGCATCGGCCTGCTGATGATCGCCATCGGCATTGCCGGCGTGCTGCTGTGGTGGCGCAAACGGCTGTTCGTGCATCGCCGCTACCTCACCTTTGTCTCGTATTGCTGGCCGCTTGGCTTCATTGCCATCCTGGCCGGCTGGATGGTGACCGAAATCGGGCGCCAGCCGTGGATTGCCTACGGGCTGCTGCGCACCGCCGACGCCGTGTCGCCGGTGGCCGCCGGCACGGTGGCGCTATCGCTGGTCATGTTCGTGGTCGTGTATGTGGTGGTGTTTTCGGTCGGCATCCTTTACGTGTACCGGATGCTGGGCAAGGGACCGGCGATGGTGGCCCCCGGGCCTGCCGCGATGCCCAACCGGCCCTTGTCGGTGGTGCAGCGCGCGGACGGAGACACGGCATGAGCAACCTCGAATACACCCTGCCTGTGATCTGGGCATTGCTGATCGGATTGTCGGTGGCGCTGTACGTGGTGCTCGACGGCTTCGACCTCGGCATCGGCATCCTCTTCCCGTTCTACCCGAAGGAAGCCGAGCGCGACCTCGTCATGAATTCCGTCGCGCCTTTCTGGGACGGCAACGAGACCTGGCTGGTCATGGGAGGCGTCGGCCTGTGGGTGGCTTTTCCCAAGGCGTATGCCGTGGTGCTGCCGGCGGTGTACCTGCCGGTCATCGTGATGCTGCTGGCGCTGATCTTCCGCGGCGTGGCCTTCGAGTTCCGCTGGGTCGCCAAGCCGCATCACCGCAAATGGGATATCGCCTTCGCCGCCGGCTCGACGATCGCCGCTTTCGCGCAGGGCGTAGTGCTCGGCGCGATCCTGCAGGAGATCCGCGTGGAAAACGGCCAGTTCGCCGGCGGCGCGCTGGACTGGTTCACGCCGTTCAGCCTCATGTGCGGTGTGGCGCTGGTGGTGGGTTACGCACTGCTGGGCGCGACATGGCTGATGATGAAGACTGCCGGGGACGTCGAGGATCGGGCGCGGCGCATGGGGGTTCCGCTGTTGTTCGGGCTGCTCGGTTTCATCGTGCTGGTCAGCATCTGGACGCCGCTGGAAATCGAGCGCATCTCGCAGCGCTGGTTCAGCGTTCCGAACTTCTATGCGCTGTCGCAGGTACCGCTTGCGACCCTGCTGCTGGCGTGGCTGTGCTGGCGCGGCATCCGCAAGGGCCGCGCGATCACGCCGTTCGCATCGGCAATCGGGCTGTTCCTGCTCGCCTACGCAGGACTGGTGATCTCGAATGCACCCTACCTGGTGCCGCCGTCGATCACGCTATGGCAGGCCGCGGCGCATCCGTCGTCGCAGGTGTTCTTCCTGATCGGCGCGGTCATCCTGATACCGCTGATCCTGGTGTACTTCGTGTTCGTGTTCTGGCTGTTCCGCGGCAAGCTCAAGCCGGGCGAGGGGTATCACTGAGATGCGGGGCAGTCATCCCGGCGAAAGCCGGGATCCAGTGTCGTCATCGGACGCCGATAAAGTCGCTGGATCCCGACTTTCGTCGGGATGACGAGCGATGATCGAGCTGATCAGAACTCTTCCCAGTCGCTGTCCGCGCCGACGCGCGCGGGAACGGCACTGCGTCCGCCTGCCGGCACCATTGCCGTCGACGGGCTGCGCGCAATGACCACGGGTGCGCTTGCGGCGGGCACAGGCGTTTCCACGCCGCCGAGCTTGAACACGCTCACCACATGCGCCAGGCTCACCGCCTGTTCCTGCAAGGAAGAAGCCGCAGCCGCCGCTTCTTCCACCAGTGCCGCATTCTGCTGCGTCACCTCGTCCATCTGGTTGATGGCCTGGTTCACCTGCTGGATGCCGTCCGTCTGTTCCTTGCTGGCGACCGAGATCTCGCCCATGATGTCCGTCACTCGCTTGACGCTCTCGACGATCTCCTGCATCGTCGCGCCGGCCTGATCCACCAGGCGGGCGCCGGTATCGACCTTCTCCACCGAGTCGTCGATCAGCGTCTTGATTTCCTTGGCGGCCGCGGCCGAGCGCTGGGCGAGCTGGCGCACTTCCATCGCGACGACGGCAAAGCCCTTGCCCTGCTCCCCGGCGCGCGCCGCTTCGACAGCGGCATTCAGGGCGAGGATGTTGGTCTGGAAGGCGATGCTGTCGATCACGCTGATGATGTCGACGATCTTCTTCGCCGAATTGTTGATGGAACCCATCGTCTCCACCACTTCGGCCACCACCGCGCCGCCCTTGACCGCGACTTCAGACGCCGACGCCGCCAGCTGGTTCGCCTGGTAGGCGCTGTCGGCATTCTGCTTGACGGTCGAGGTCAGTTCTTCCATCGAGGAGGCGGTTTCCTCCAGCGAGCTGGCCTGGGTTTCGGTGCGCGCCGACAGGTCGAGGTTGCCGGCAGCGATCTGGCGCGACGCGGTGGCGATCGTTTCCGTGCCGCCGCGCACTTCGCTCACGATGCGTACCAGACTCTGGTTCATTTCCTTGAGCGCCTGCAGCAGCTGGCCGGTTTCGTCGGAAGTCGTCACGACAATTTCCTTGGTCAGGTCGCCGGCCGCCACGGCCTTGGCCACGCCGACCGCATCGGACAGCGGACGCGCAATCGCGCGCAGCAGCCAGATGCAGATGACGGTACCGAGCAGCACCGCGAACAGCATGCCGCTGATGCAGGAATTGCGGACCCAGACGTAGATCGTTTCGTTGCGCTCGAAGCCCTTCTTCGCGGCTTCTTCCTGATACTGCATCAGCTTGCCGGCAGAATCGGCAAGCGGCGCGAACAGTTCGTTCATCGGGCCGCGCATCAGTTGCCCCGCCTTGGCGGTATCGTTTGCGCGCAGCGCGGCGACGGCCGGCCTCAAGCCCTCTTCCACGAATTTCTTGCGGCTGGCGACGAACTTGTCGGCAAGCGCCTTTTCCTCGTCCGACATTTCGCCGCGCATGTCGACCATCAGCTGGTCCCAGCGGCGGCTGATTTCCTGGATGCGCTTTTCCACGCCATCCATTTCGCGCGCGATCCCTTCCGGGGTATCCGTCAGTGCCTGCGCCACTCCCAGCTGGTTGCGGTCGATGAGCCGGATGATCTGGTCGATGCCGCTGATCGGCACGAGCCTGTGCTTGTAGGTGATGTGCAGCGCTTCATTGGCGAAGTACAGGCTGGAAAGCCCGATGACGGCCCCGGAAATGCACATGAGTGAAAGAAAACCGACCACGAAGATCAGCCGCGATTTGATGCTGAGATTCCTGAGCATGCCCACCCCTCTTAAATTTGCCCGCGCGGCTGCGGCAAAGCGCGCCGTTAATGTTGATTGTCGTCAACATTCGACGCTGAGAATAGGCGTTGCAGGCGTAAAAAACCTTGATCCCCGTCAACTTTTACCAGATGGGAGGGATGTCGCGGAAATCACACAAGAGGAAGAGAAGAGAGGCGTGGGCGCCGATGCGCCCTGGGCAGGATGCGGAGCCGGCCGCACACAAGAGAAGACATCCGGCCCGGGAGCGTTCGGTCCGGAGCGGGGGCCTGCCCTCCCGGTACTTCAGGATGAAGTCCGGGACGGCAGGGAAGATGGCGTTATGCCGTCAGTGAAAATGGCTCGGCTGGCCGCCGCTGGGCGGCTGTTGTTCGGCGGGCGGCGCCTTCGGCTTGCCCTGGGCGTCGCTCAGGCGGTACTTGGTCCTGCGGTCACCCATCAGGTCGCGCAGCTCGCGGATGCTCATGCCCGTGGTCTCGTGCATGCGGATGAGCAGCGATGCGCCGATCGGCAGCCTGCGGTGACGGATCTTGCTGATCACCGGCGGTGCCACTTCCAGCATGCGCGACAGGGCCGCATCGTTCTTCAGGTTCATCCGTTCGAGCAATGTATCCAGCAGTCGATTGGGATCGTAGCTTTCCTGGCTCGATAGGGCGTGTTCGGTCATGATTGGCTCCTGATAAAAAAACAACTCATCGTACTTAGGTGTAACAAATGACACCTTGACTTCAATTAAGTTTCCAAAAACAACAGAAATTCTTGAAATTTTCTTTGCACGGGTGAGCAACCACTCCTCGCAGCCTCCTCGAAGACAAGCTTGCCTTCGAAAAAATGGGATGTTCGCGGTCCGCTGTATTGTTTTCAAACGCGCTGGAACATTTACAACCAGGCACTGCCTAAAACCTCACTTTCGCCGTCTGCAGCACAGGCACAGGATTTGCACCGCCTCAGGCGCACCAAAGAAGCATTTCTCGTTTGAACAAAAGGAGATTGTCATGAATTGGGATACGGTCGAAGGGAACTGGACACAGTTCAAAGGCAAGGTGAAGGAGCAGTGGGGCAAGCTTACCGACGACGAACTGGACATGATCGCCGGCCAGCGGGATCAGCTCATCGGGAAGCTGCAGGAGGCCTACGGTATCGGCCGCGACGAGGCTGAAAGGCAGATCCAGGGCTTCGAGCGGACACTGCACTGAAGGGCACGCGTGCCCGCCGCTCTCCGGCGGCAGGCACATCACGGCCTTTTCCATATATCCCCTCTCGCACCCAGGCCACCGTCCCCGCGCCACTTCATTTACTCACACAGCACGAGCGACCTGGCCGGCATGCAAGGAGAACACGACATGGGATTCGATCAGCAAGGTACCTTGGTCATCTGCGTGTCACCCGGCCTTCACGGACGGTGGGATGTATCCGAAAAGGGACAGGACGTACCACTTGCGTCATTTGACGAGAAGGAGGATGCCTATGCGTATGCCACTCAACTGACGAAATCGCGGCGAGACGCGACGGTCCTGGTCGAGGATGAGGAAGGATTCTCTCCCCTCCTGGCGGAAGACCATGGCAGCACGCGCCGGCCGCGCAACTGAACGATTACCCTCGGGGCTCGCCCCTCGCTTGAGAGAAGCAAGTCCCGTGATGAACCAATCCCCAGGCAGCCAGTCTATTGATGTAGCCACTCTGTCAACATAGGAGGTAAACCATGAACTTCATTATCTGGATTGTTGTAGGCGGTATTCTCGGCTGGCTCGCCAGCCTCGTGATGCGGACGGACGCCAGCCAGGGTCTGCTCCTGAATATCATCGTCGGTATCGTCGGCGCCCTGCTGGGCGGATGGCTGCTGGCCCCGCTGTTCGGCACAGGAACGATCAACCAGAACGACTTCAGCATTTCCTCACTGCTGGTTTCCTTCCTGGGCGCGGTGATCCTGCTGGCGATCGTCAACCTGCTGCGTCGCGGAACGCCTCGCTGATCAGAGAGTGATGTGATTGCCAGGCGGTCTTGACCGCCGCCGCCAACGAAACAGGCGCGAATTCCCGAAAGGGATTCGCGCCTGTTTCATTTGGCGGGCGGCATCGTCAATGCAGCTTCACCGGCGGCGTGATCTTCCCGCGCAGCCAGTGCACGACGGACTGGGCCGCCATGCGCACGAAGCCGTGCAGCGACATGACGTGCTTCTGGTACATCAGGCCGTACAAGAGGCGCGCCGCCGCGCCGCCGACCAGCATCTCGCGCTTGTTCGCACCGCCGATCAGCACGCCCATCGCCGCGAAGGGTCCGAGCGACACGACCGATCCGTAATCGCGGTATCGGAAGGGCGGCGACACCACGGCGCGGCGCGCCAGCTCCTCCGACAGATACACCGCCTGCTGATGCGCCACCTGGGCGCGCGGCGGTACGGCAGCGCCGGCCACCGGGCAGACGTAGCTCGCGCAATCGCCGATCGCAAACACCGCCGGGTCCGTCTCGGTGCGCAGCTCCGGCGTGACGACAATCTGTCGGATGCGGTTGAGCGGCAGGCCGAGCGTGGTGCAAAAGGCAGGCGCCTCCACGCCCGCCGCCCAGACCGTGATGTCCGACGCATGCCGCACGCCCGCGCTGTCATGCACGGCATCGGCCTCCACGCGCGCCACCGTCGTATCCGTGCAGACTTCGATGCCGAGGCGGCGCAGGTAACGCGCCGCCCGCGCCGACAAGCGCGGGTTCAGCTGCGGCAAGAGCCGTTCGCCGCGCTCGATGATGCGGATGCGCACGTCGCGCGCCGGGTCGAGCGTGTGCACGTTGTAGCGCGCCAGGGTGCGCACCGTGTGGCACAGCTCGCCCGCCAGCTCGATGCCGGTCGCGCCGCCGCCGACGATCACGATGTTCACCGCCCCGCCGCGGCTGCCGGCCTGCATGCAGCTGGCCAGGAAGCGCTTGCGGAAGAATTCCGCATCCTGCACGTTGTCGAGCGTCAGCGAATGGCGGGCCGCGCCCGGAATATTAAAGAAGTTGGTGACCGCGCCGCAGGCAAGGACGAGCTTGTCGTATTGCAGGGTACGGGGAGGAAGCAGTTCGGCGCCGTCGTCGCCGCGCCAGGAACCGATGTCGAGCGTGCGGTTGCCGCGATCCACGCGCAGCACTTCGCCGCAGATGAACTGGAAACCATGGTCGGCCGCCTGCGCCGCGTACTCGACCTGGTGCACCTGGGGATCGAGCTTGCCCGCCGCAACAGTGTGCAGCAGCGGCTTCCAGAAATGGGTCGGGTAACGATCGACAAGAACGATTCTGGCGCGTCCGCTCTTGCCCAGGCTGTCGCCCAGACGGGTGGCGAGCTCAAGCCCGCCGGCACCTCCTCCCACGATGGCAATGGTTTCCATGTCGCGCCTCCAAGCTGATTGAAATTTCGTTGAAATGCAAAACTCGCATGATCTAGACAGCCACCTGTACCGGCATGGGTTTCGACAATACCGGCATGCTGTTCCGGCTCTTCTTGTAGGCACGCAGCGCATCGAAAGTGACGAAACGTTCCGGACGCGCCTTCGGCGCATTCCTGCGCTCGATCATGTCGCGCAATTCCTGCATCTGCGGGCACCAGATGTCGGCCGCCGAGATGCGTGCGATGTCCTTTTCATAGGGCGTGACGGCCATGGTCCAGATACCCGCCTGCCTTGCCGCATTGAGGCCGGGCACGGCAGCATCGATGGCGACGCAGCTTCCCGCTTCCACGCCCATGGTGCGCAGCGCGAGTTCGCACGGCCCGTTGCCGTCGGCTTGCGAGAAATCCGCGCCGCTCACTACGACGGAGAAGATATTGGTGACGGCATTGCCGAATGCCCGGTCGAGCAAGGCGGTCGCCGTCTGCACCGGCATGTCGGTGACGACCGCCAGCTTGCATCCGCTTTCCAGCGCATCGGCCATCAATTGCGCGCAACCGGAACTGCGTACCGGCGGGCCGGCGAGCACCAGTTCATGGAAGCGGGCGTTCTTCTCGCGCACCAGCTGCACCACGCGCTCGTCCGTGGCCGGCAGCGACATGCGTTCCGCCACCGACGCCACCACGTTCGCCATGCCCCACACGCGAGCAGCGCCGCGCAGTTGCGGCAGCGACCATTGCAGGTCCAGTCCGCAGGCAGTGAACGCCGCGTTGCAAGCGCGCAGCTGCGCGTCCTCCGTATCAAAAATCACGCCGTCGAGCGCGAGTGTGATCGCTTCGATTCCCATTCTTTTCCACCTGAAAAAATTGAGCGCCGGTGAGCTGCATTGGCGCTATTGGTTGTCTCGTTCGCTGTTAATATAAGCGCAAGGAATTCAAAAGAAAAATAAATTCTTCTGCCTATTTGATAAGGAATTGCTTATGTATCTCGCCAGCTTCAAGCAATTGCAGGCGTTGCTGATGGTTGCACGTCATGAAAGCGTTTCACGTGCTGCAGACGCATTGCACGTGACGCAACCGGCAGTGTCCCTGCAGCTCAAGATGCTGGAAGAAGCGGCCGGCACCTCGCTCACGCGCAAGGTCGGGCGCGGCATCCAGTTGACTGCCGCGGGCGAGGTGATGGCGGAGTTCGCGGAGCGCATCCTCCGCCTGTGGGATGAGGCGGTCGATGAAGTGGCGGCATTGAAGGGCGTGATCTCTGGCACCTTGCGCATCGGCGCCATCACCACCGCGGAATATCTGCTGCCGCCGATGCTGGTGCAGTTCACCACGGAGCGGCCGGATGTTCGCATCAAGCTGCAGGTCGGCAACCGCAACGAGATCGTGAACATGCTGGGCAAGCACGAGATCGACCTCGCCATCATGGGCACCCCGCCGCGCGAACTGCGCACCAATGCCGCACGCTTCGCGCGCCATCCGATGGCATTCATCGCCAGCCCGGGGCACCCGCTGATGCAGAAGAAAAAGGTGACGCTGGCCGACATCATGGAGGCCAACCTGCTGGTACGCGAACGCGGTTCCGGCACGCGCACGACCATCGAACGCCTGTTCAAGGAGGCGGGCTACCCGCTGCGTATCGGTTCGGAGCTGTCGAGCAACGAGGCGATCAAGCGGATGGTGGTGGCAGGGCTGGGCGTGGCCTTCCTGTCGGTGCATGCCTGCACGCTGGAGTTCGAGGCCGGACTCGTGCGCATGCTGCCGGTGGCGGAGAACCCGGTCGAAGCGGACTGGTATGTGATGCACCTCGCCGGCGAGCATGTTCCCACCGTCGCCGCGGCGTTCCAGGATTTCGTGATCGAGAACGGACAGGAAGTGGTGCGCCGGCAGTTGGAGGCGTTCCACCGGGATGCGGCGAAGTTGCGGCCCGCGGGGAAGAAGGTTCGCTAGTCGTTCTGGTGGGTTTCGCTGCGCTCTACCCACCCTACCGTCCTCTATAAAGAATCGTAGGGTGGGTAGAGCGAAGCGAAACCCACCACGCGCATCACATCACTCCCCCGAACTCTGCGCAACGCTCCTGGAATCTCCCGGCAATTCAATCGGCCGGACCTCCACCGTCGCCACGCCGTCTTCGAGCATGTCGAGCTTCTCGGCGGTCTTTGGCGTCAGGTCCACGATACGGCCATCGACATACGGTCCACGGTCACGGATCTCGACCACTTCGCTCTTGCCGTTTTCGAGATTGGTGACGATGGCCTTGGTCCCGAGCGGAAGCGTCCTGCTGGCGGCGATGTTGGAGTTGGGATCCATCGGGGTGCCGTCTGCCATCTTGCGGCCGTGGAATTTCTTCCCGTAATAGGACGCCTTGCCTTTGCGCGGTTTGCCGGAACGATCCAGTTGCGGTTTCTTGCTTGAACTTGCGGTGGGTTGTGTCTCGCCCTTGGAAGAAGCCTGTGCCCAAGTGGGTGCGCCCATGCACATGGCCAGAGCGAAAACCACCGCGCTGCGACATTTTTTCGTATTCATATCTGCTCCATTCGAGCTGTCACATACGGGGGACGCATTCCTGCGTGCAACAGAAATGCGCTCGAAGGTTCGATGTTCTCCACCGGGCGAAGGTTCTTGGCAATTTGTTACGCAATGTTTCGCTTTCGCTCTTCCTCGTCGATCAACTCTTTCTTGGAGAGCTTGCCGACCGGCGTGCGAGGCAGCTGATCGCGGATCTCCATGGCCTGCACCATCTCGTGCTTGCCGAGGCGGCGCTTGAGGAAGGTCTTCAGTTCTTCGAGCGTGATCCGGGGCGCGCCGGGCTTGAGCACGATGAAAGCTTTCGGCGACTCGCCACGGTAGGCGTCGCGCACGCCGATGACCGTCACTTCGGCAACGGCGGGATGTTCATAGATCGCTTCCTCGATAATGCGCGGGTAGACATTGAATCCGCCGCACAGGATCATGTCCTTGGTGCGGTCGACGATGTACACGAAGCCGTCCTCGTCCATCCATGCGACGTCGCCGGTGCGGAAGAATCCATCCTTCGTCATCGATGCCGCGGTTGCTTGCGGATTCTTCCAGTAGCCCTTCATCACGTTCGGTCCCTTGATGCACATCTCGCCGCGCTCGCCCGGCGCGACTTCGACGGCGGGGTCGTCGACGCGCACGAACTTGAGCGTCACGCCCACCGTGGGCATGCCGCAGGAGCCGACCTTCTGCATGCCGTACACCGGTGTGAAGGTGCCGGTGGGCGAAGTCTCGGTCATGCCCCAGCCTTCCACGAGGCAGCAGCCGGTGAGATGCTGGAAGCGCTGGTTCACCTCGACAGGCAGAGGCGCGCCGCCGGAGCCGCAGAACTTGAGCGAGGCGAGGTCGTGGTTCTCGATGCCGGGATAATTGATGATGGCGGTGTACATGGTCGGCACGCCGGGAAAGACGGTGATCTTCTTTGCCGCGAGGTCTCTCACGACGGTCTCGGTGTCGAACCTCGTGTGCAGCACCAGTTCCGCGCCCATGCCGACGCCGAACAGCATGTTCACCGTCAGCGCATAGATGTGGAACAGCGGCAGCACGGCGAGCACGCGTTCCCTGCCCTCGTCCAACACGCGGTTCTCGCCGCCGGTGACGGCACGCAGCTGGCTGACCGCGGTGCTCAGGTTCGCATGCGTGAGCATCGCGCCCTTGGGCAGGCCGGTCGTGCCGCCGGTGTACTGCAGCACGGCGAGCGCGTCTTCCAGCTTTTCCAACGGCTGCGGCTGGTACATGCCGTCGTTGTCGAGCAGCTGCGAAAAACGGATGTGCCGTTCGTCTTCGGATACAGTGGCCAGCTGGTCGTTCGCCAGCATGTGGGCGTGCACGGCGCCGGGATTGCCGCTCATCTCGCCAAGGCTGCCGACCACCAGCGTTTTCAGCCGGGTGCAGCCGAGCAGGCGCGCCATCGGCGGATACAGCAGGGCGAGGTCGAGCGTGACGATGATATCGGTCTCGCTGTCTTCCACCTTGTGCTCCAGCACCCGTTCCGCATCCAGCGGCGAATAGTTGACTACCGTGCCGCCGGCCTTGAGCACGCCGAAGAAGCCGATGACGTAGTGCGGCGTATTGGGCAGGTACAGGCCGACATGGACGCCGGGCTTGACACCGAGCTGCTGGAAACCCTTCGCGGCGCGGTCGACCAATGCCTTCAGCTCCTGATAGGTGAAGCGGCGGCCCATGAAATCGAGGGCTGGGTTGTCCGGCCATTTTTCCGCCGCGTCGTCGAGCAGCTGCTGCACCGGCATGGTCTGCAGCTCGGCATCCCAGTGGATGCCCGGGGGATAGGATTTGATCCAGGGAAAATCGCGACTGCGCTTCATGCCTGCTCCACTCCTTTCAGCGTAAAACGACACCGCCCCGGACACCGGAGTTTATCCAGCGCCGGGGCGGCATGGGTGATATCACCGGAATGCTCAAATCGCCGTCAGCCCGCCATCCACCGCCAATTGGTGGCCGGTCACGAAGGAGGCGGCATCGGAGCACAGCCAGACGGCCGCGTTCGCGATCTCCTCCGCCTCGCCCAGGCGTCCGATCGGATGCGCCTTCAGGATGCTCTTTTCGCGGCGCGGCTCGCGCTCCAAGGCACGCTCCAGCATCGGCGTGCGGATGATGCCCGGGCACACCGAATTGACGCGGATGCCGGCCTTGCCGTACTCGGCGGCGGCGGTCTTGGTCAGGCCGACCACGGCGTGCTTGCTGGCGGCATAGAGCGGCATGAGCGGCGCGCCGACCAGGCCGGCAACCGATGCGGTATTGACGATCGTGCCGCCGCCCTGCTTCAGCATCTGCCGGATCTCGTGCTTCATGCACAGCCACACGCCCTTGACGTTGACGCCGATAACCCGATCGAAGGTCGCTTCGTCGGAATCGGCCAGCGGCAGGTGCTCGATCTCGATGCCGGCATTGTTGAAGGCGCAGTCCAGCCGCCCCCAGCGTTCCACGACGGCGGCCACCATCGCCTCTACCTGTGCCGACTGCGACACGTCGGTCTTGACGAAGAAGGCTTCGCCGCCCGGCTGCGCGATCATCGCCACCGTATCTTCGCCGCCCTTCGCATCGACGTCGACCACGGCGACACGCGCCCCGGCAGCGGCGAACGCGAGCGCCGCGGCGCGGCCGATGCCGCCCGCCGCGCCGGTCACGAGGACAGACTTGCCTGCAAACCCTTGCTTGCTCATTACTTGTACTTCCTCAGTTCCAGCTTGCCGATCTGGTTGCGGTGCACTTCATCCGGGCCGTCGGCAATGCGCAGCGAGCGCGCGCTGGCGTAGCCGTGCGCCAGCACGGGGTCGGCCATGCCGCCACCGCCGTGCGCCTGGATGGCCCAGTCGATCACCTGGCAAGCCATGTTCGGCGCGGCCACCTTGATCATGCCGATTTCCTTGAGCGCCGCCTTGTTGCCGACGCGGTCCATCATGTCCGCGGCGTTGAGCACCAGGAAGCGTGCCTGGTCGATCAGGATGCGCGCTTCGGCGATGCGTTCCAGCGTCACGGTCTGTTCCGCTACCGGCTTGCCGAAGGCAACGCGTTTGAGCGTGCGCTGGCACATCTTTTCGAGCGCGCGTTCGGCCAGGCCGATCAGGCGCATGCAGTGGTGGATGCGGCCGGGCCCAAGGCGGCCTTGCGCGATCTCGAAACCGTGGCCCTCGCCCAGCAGGATATTCTTGGCCGGCACGCGCACGTTCTCGAACAGCACTTCGCCGTGGCCGTGCGGCGCGTCGTCGAAGCCCAGCACCGGCAGGTGGCGCAGGATGGTGATGCCGGGGGTGTCGCGCGGCACCACGATCATCGACTGCTGCTTGTGGGTCTCGGCGTTCGGATCGGTCTTGCCCATGAAGATGAAGACCTTGCAGCGCGGATCGTTGGCGCCGGAGGACCACCACTTGCGGCCGTTGATCACGTAATGGTCGCCGTCGCGCTCGATGCGGCTTTCGATGTTCGTTGCGTCCGACGACGCGACCGCGGGTTCGGTCATCGCAAAGCAGGAGCGGATCTCGCCGGCCAGCAGCGGCTTGAGCCACTGCTCTTTCAGTTCTTCGCTCGCATAGCGTTCCAGCGTTTCCATGTTGCCGGTGTCCGGCGCGGAGCAGTTGAACACTTCGGCGGACCACAATGCGCGGCCCATGATTTCGCACAGCGGCGCGTATTCGAGGTTGGTCAGGCCGGCGCCGTTCTTCGATTCGGGCAGGAACAGGTTCCACAGCCCCGCGGCCTTGGCCTTGTCCTTCAGCTCCTCCATGATCTTCGTCGGGATCCAGGCATTGCCTTTCGCGCGATTGGCCTCGACTTCCTGGTAGAAAGTCTCCTCGTTCGGATAGACGTGTTCGTCCATGAACGCAATGAGGCGTTGTTGAAGTTGTTTGACTTTGTCGCTGTACTGGAAGTCCATCTGTCGCTCCGTGGTGACGTGGTTGAGTGCGTTAGTGTTTCGGTTCGATGTTGCGTGCGGTGGCGAGCGCGGTGGCGCACAGCGTCTGCTGCCCGTCGCGCACGGAATACACTTCCGCCGCGCTGACGGTGATGAGCTTGCCGGCGTTGACCACGCGCCCCTTTGCCAGCAGCTTTTCACCATTGGCCGGCCCGACGATCTTGAGCGTGCAATCGATGCTGGCGTTGATCCAGCCCGGCGGCAGCAGCGTGCCTGCCGCCGCGACGGCGGCGAAGTCGGCGGCGGCGAAGATGGCGGTGGCCTGCATCTGGCCGGGGCGGAAACTCAGTTCGTCGCGGTACGGGATTTCGACGTCGACTTCACCCGCTGCGATGCGGGCGAATCGCAGCCCGACCGACTGCGCCATCGGCATCGCGAGAACAGCGCGGCGCAGGGTGTCGGCAAATGCGGGATTGGGCGCGTCCATCGCGGTCTTATCCCAGCAGGTAGCCGCCGTCGACGTTGATGCAGGTGCCGGTGGTGTAGCTCGCCGCGTTGGAGGCGAGATACAGGACGGCGCCCGACATCTCGTCCGGCTGGGCAACGCGGCGCATCGGCACGTGCGGCATCATCTTGTCGAGCACGGCTGGGTTCTGCACCAGCGCGGCGGCGAACTTGGTGTCGGTGGGGCCCGGCAGCAGCGCGTTCACGCGCACGCCGAACTGCGCGCATTCCTTGGCAAACGCCTGGGTCATCGAGATGACTGCGGCCTTGGTGATCGAATAGATGCCTTGCATGTCGCCCGGGATGACGCCGTTGACGGAAGCGACGTTGATGATGCTGCCGCCGCCGCTCTGCTTCATCAGCTTGGCACCCGTCACCGAGGCAAAGAAATAGCCGCGGATGTTGACATCGACCGTCTTCTGGAACGACGACAGGTCGGTATCGAGGATATGGCCGAAGTAGGGATTGGTCGCGGCATTGTTGACCAGCACATCGAGGCGCCCGTGCTTTTTCTCGATTGCGGAAAACAGCGCTTCGATCTGCGCCATTTCGCCGATGTGGCAGGCGATCGCTTCGGCGGAACCGCCGGCTTCACGGATGGCGGCGACTACCGATTCGCAGCCCTCCACCTTGCGACTGGAGACGATGACATGGGCGCCGTAGGCGGCAAGGGTCTTGGCGATCGATTCGCCGATGCCGCGGCTGGCGCCGGTGACGAGGGCGATCTTGCCGGAGAGGTCGAACAGGTTTGCGTTGGTTGTCATAGCGTTAGCGGTAAGTGATGGATTCGGGTTGTCCCAGCCATTCAAGGTGGGCGTAGTTGTTCAGGTAGCTGAGCGTGACGCGGCCCGGCTGGTAGAAAAGCTTGGTCATCGCGCAGTTCACCAGCGTCCAGTTCAGCTCCGCCACCTGGCGGTCGGACAGGCCGAGCACATGCTGGCAGATGGTGGAGATGGTGCCGCCGGAGGTGAACACGATGATGTTCTGCGACTTGTCGGCGCTATCCACCAGCCGCTGCAACGCATCGACGCAGCGCTGGCGGAAGGCGGGCCAGGGCTCGCGGTAGTCGCTGTCGTACTGGCCGCTCATCCAGCGCGACATCGCTGCCTGGAAGATGTCCTGGAAGGCGTACTTGGCTTTCGGATGGGAAGCGAGGAAGCGCTTCACCTCTTCCGGGTCTTCGAAATCGGGACGGTGGCGCACCAGCACTTCGTGATGGTTGTATTCGTCGAAGCCGGGATCGGTGGACCAGTCGGTATCGACGCAGTACGCCTTGGGCAACTGGCCGATGCAGGCGTCGGCCGTCTGGCGGTGACGCTTCAGGCTGCCAGTCACGACGCGATGGAAGCGCTGGCGGGAATTGGCAAACCATTCGCCGAGCAGGCGCGCCTGCTCCAGGCCAAGCTCGGACAACTGGTCATAGTTCGCGCTGCCGAACGATGCTTGTCCATGCCTGACCAGATAGATTTGTCCCATTGCGAATGCCTGTCGATGAATTGCGGGTTGTGGAAAGCATATCGCCAGGGTTAGAATCGATCAAATGAATAGTTATTATCAGATTCGATAAATTCCATGCATATTTCCCGCGTCGACCTGAACCTCTTTACTGTCTTCGAGGCAATCTACACGGAAGGGAGCGTGACGCGGGCAAGCCAGAAGCTGAACCTGACCCAGCCGGCGATCAGCCATGCGCTGGGGCGGCTGCGGCAGATGTTCGACGATCCGCTGTTCGTGCGGCAAGGGCATGCAATGGTGTCCACGCCGCTGGCGCGAAGCATCATCGATCCGATCCGCCGTTCGCTGCGCAGCCTGGAAGTGACGCTCAATGGCGTGCACGCCTTCGACCCGGCCACCACTGAGAAGCGCTTCAACATCGCGTTGCGCGATGTGCTGGAAGCAACCATCCTTCCGCCCCTGATGCTGCAGGTGAGCAAGGCGGCGCCGCTGGTGGACGTGGCGGCCAGCCAGGTCGAGCGGCGCGAGCTGCAGAGCGAGATGGCCAACGGCACGCTGGATGTGGCGATCGACGTCCTCCTCCCGCTGCCCAGCGACATCATGCATACGCGCATCTACCAGGACTCGACGGTGGTGGTGGCGCGCAAGGGGCATCCCGCCATCGACGGCGCGATCGACATCGACACTTACCTGAAGCAGGACCACATCCTCGCCAGCTCGCGCCGCCGCGGGCCGGGGCTGGAGGATTTCGAGCTGAGCCGGTTCGGCATGGAGCGGCGTATCCGGCTGCGCTGCCAGCACTACTTCGCCGCCTGCCGCGTGGTCAGCGAGACGGACATGATCCTCACCATGCCAGGGCGCTACGCGCGCATCGCCAACGAGCAGTTCGGCAACCAGGTCCTGCCCTTCCCGCTCGACGTGCCGGCCTTCGATGTCTTCCTCTATTGGCATTCGAACGTGGACAACGATCCGGCCAACCGCTGGTTCCGGGAACAGGTGATGCAGTCGGTGAAGGATTAGCGGACGGACTGCGCCGCGCTGCCGGAGCGGTAGCCCATGCGGAAGCCGCCCCAGTGCCGGCCATTGACGAGGATCGGCACCGACAGGTCGTGCATCACTTCGCCGGTATCGCGCTTGTAGGTCTGCAGCAGGAAGGGTTTGGTGTTCGATCCGCAGCGCGCGCCGGTGCGGTCGTTGAAGATGCGCTTGGTGCGATTGTTGACGAGGTCGGTGTCGTAGTCGCCGGTCAGGGGCTGCGAGAACTTGCGGTTATGGGTGGGGAAGTAGCCGTTGTTGTCCACCGCGCCGGCATAGGCGATGTGCGGCATCTTTTGCAGGATCGGTTCCTGGATCGCGGGCAGCACGCGGTCGGTGAAGGCGTCGAAGGCGGTGCGGTGCTTTTGCGGATTGGTGTTGGGGATCGGCGTGTAGTTGCGGTCGAACAGTGCCGCTTCCGTGATCTGGCCGCCGGCAATCGCCTGCTCGAACAGCTTGCCGATCTCGGCGGCCGCCTGCTGCGCCACCCGGCGGATGTCGTCATGCGCGGTTTGCACGCGGCATGCGCTGGCCGCATCGAACAGCCCTTCCGCGCGCTCCGTCAGCACCATCGCCGATTTCGATGCGAGCGGCAATTCCGCTTCCGTCGCCAGCATGCCGTCGCGGATCTGCAGGATGCCTTCGGCGATGCGGCGGGTGGTGCCGACATGCTCGCGCGACGCGGCCGCGATCTCTTCGATTTCCGCCTGCGAAGTGCCGGACAGGCGCTCGATATTGCCGAGATAGCCGTGCACCTTTTCCACGTTCTGCGCCGCGTCCATCACCTTGCCGGTGAGCGCGCCCATACCGGCCGCGGCCCGCTCGGCTTCTTCATTGATCTCGCGCACCATGACGCCGATATCGCGGGTGGCGGCCGTGGTGCGCTGCGCGAGCTGGCGCACCTCGCCGGCGACCACCGCAAAACCGCGGCCGTGCTCGCCGGCGCGCGCGGCTTCGATCGCCGCATTGAGCGCGAGAAGGTTGGTGCGGGCGGCGATTTCATCGATCGTTTCGGTGATGCCGTGGATGCGGCGCGCCTTGTCCTGCAGCGCGCCCATCATGCCGGAGGCGCGCTGCGCATCTTCGCGCGCATCGCCGATCTGGCGCAGGCCCTGATCCACTTCGGCGCGCCCCGCCACACTCTCGGCGCGCACATCGGCAGCCACCTTCGATGCCCGTTCGGCGTTGGCGGCGATCTGCTCGGTGGCCTGCGCGGTCTGCTGCGTGCCGCCGGCGATCTCTTCGGTGGTCTGCAGGTCGGTGTCGACTTTTTTCTTGATGACGTCGACAAAGTAGGACGTCTCGGCGGCGCCAATCATCAGGTGGTCGATCTCCTCGCCGACTTTCTGCGCAAAGCTTCCAGCGTCACCGCCGGAGCGCTTGCCGAGGCGCGCGGCGATCGCCATGCCGGCCGCGCAGGCCGCAAGCGCGATGAAGAAGGGATGGAGCGCAAGGCCGGCGAGCCCTACGAATGAAGCGATCAGCGCGCTCACCGCGAGCGCGGCGGCCGGTAGCAACAGGTAGCGCAGCATGTCGGACTCCCCAATGTTCTTTCACGACGCCAAAGGCGCGCGCCCGGGCATGGGCCCGGATCGTTCGATGATGGGAGAGGAAGATTACGGCTTCCTTACTGAAAGTCGCCGGTGTTGTTTGAACCGGAATTCACAGTTTGCGGCGCCGTCACTCTGATGGTTTTGTCATGTCTTCCGGCCGCACCCAGCGGTCGAAATCCGCTTCAGACACAAATCCGAGCGCCAGCGCAGCCTGCTTGAGCGTGCTGCCTTCGCGATGCGCGCGCTTGGCGATCTGCGCGGCGCGGTCATAGCCGATATGCGGCGCCAGCGCCGTCACCAGCATGAGCGAACGTTCCATCAGCTCGGCGATGCGGTCACGGTTGGCATCGATGCCCTGCACGCAATGGGCGTCGAAGCTGCGCATGCCGTCGGCCAGCAGGCGCACGCTTTGCAGGAAGTTGTGCACGATGAGCGGCTTGAAGACGTTCAGCTCGAAATTGCCCGATGCGCCGCCGAAGTTGATCGCGACATCGTTGCCGAACACCTGGCAGCACAACATGGTCAGCGCCTCGCACTGTGTCGGATTGACCTTGCCCGGCATGATGGAGCTGCCGGGCTCGTTCTCGGGAATGACGATCTCGCCGAGGCCGGAACGCGGGCCGGAGGCCAGCCAGCGGATATCGTTGGCGATCTTTGTGAGCGCGGCGGCCAGCGTCTTGAGCCCGCCGTGCATCGCGACCATGGCGTCATGCGAGGCGAGCGCGGCGAACTTGTTCGCGGCGCTCCGGAAGGGCAGGCCCATGCGGTTCTCCAGCTCGACGCTGACCCGCTCGCCGAAGGCCGGATGCGTATTCAGGCCGGTGCCCACAGCGGTGCCGCCGACGGCCAGCTCGCACAGCGACGGCAGCATCGCTTCAATCGCGGAACGCGCATGATCGATCTGTGCGACATAGCCGGAGAATTCCTGCCCGAGCGTGAGGGGCGTCGCATCCTGCAGGTGGGTGCGGCCGATCTTCACGATGTCGGCGAAGGCGCCCGCCTTGTGGCCCAGCGTCGCGCGCATCGCATGCAGGGCGGGAAGCAGGCTGTTGGCCACGGCATCGGCGGCGGCGACATGCATCGCCGTGGGGAAAATATCGTTGGACGACTGGCCGAGGTTGACATCGTCGTTCGGGTGCACGAGGCGCCCTTCCCCGCGCGGTCCGCCAAGCAACTCCGAGGCGCGGTTGGCCAGCACCTCGTTCATGTTCATGTTGCTCTGGGTGCCGGAACCGGTTTGCCACACGGACAGGGGGAACTCGTCCGGGAGACGGCCCTCAATTACGTCATCGGCAGCGCGGATGATGGCGTCGGCCTTCGCCGCGTCGAGCCGGCCGAGGTCGCGGTTGACCACGGCACAGGCGCGCTTGACCGTCGCCAGCGCGAGGATGAGTTCGCGCGGCATGGTTTCCGTCGAGATGCTGAAAAATTCGCGCGAGCGTTGCGTCTGCGCGCCCCACAGGCGGTCTGCGGGCACGGCAATCGGCCCGAAGGTATCGCGCTCTGTCCTGGTTTGGCCCATGCTTTGCTCCCGGTCGTTGAGCGGTTTGATCTGCTGCCCGCCGGTGCGTTCCCTGCATCCCGGCGCAACGGCATTATGGCGTTATGGCGCCGGCACTGCCTCAGGTGCCGACAGCGGCGTCGGGAGGCGCTGCCCGCTGTGCCGCCGCGGCATGCAGCAATGGCACGCGGCGACGGTTGCGCAGCAGTTCCTCGCAATCTTCGGCCGGCATCGGCCGGCTGAAGAAATAGCCCTGCATGTAGTCGCAGCCGTGGCGCTGGAGGTAGGTCAGCTGCGCCTCGGTTTCGACGCCTTCCGCAATCACCTTCAGACGCAGGCTGTGCGCCAGCGAAATGATGGATGCCACGATGGCGGCATCGTCGGGATCGACGGTCAGGTCGCGCACGAAAGACTGGTCGATCTTGAGCAGGTCGATCGGGAAGCGCCGCAGGTAAGCCAGGCTGGAATAGCCGGTGCCGAAATCGTCGATCGACAGGTGCACGCCGATCGCCTTCAGGTTGTGCAGGATGCCGACCGCGTGCTCGATGTCGTTCATCATCATGCTTTCGGTCAGCTCCAGTTCGAGCAGGCGCGGTGCGAGGCCGGTTTCGTCGAGGATGTCCTTGATGGTCGAGACCAGGTCCTGCTGGTAGAACTGGCGCGGCGAGAGGTTCACCGCCACCCGCACCGGCCCGAAGCCGGCGCGCAGCCATTCCATGCTTTGGCGGCAGGCGGTGCGCAGTACCCAATTGCCGATCGGGACGATGAGGCCCATCTCCTCCGCCAGCCCGATAAAGCGGGCGGGCGACACCGCGCCGAGCACCGGGTGCCGCCAGCGGATCAGCGCTTCGACGCCGAGAATGCCGCCGGTGCTGAGGTCGGCCTGCGGCTGGTAGTGCAGCACGAATTCTTCCCGCTCCAGCGCGTTGCGCAAGTCGCCTTCGAGGCGCAGCCTCTCCATCGCGCGCTCGTTCATGGCCGGCGTATAGAACTGGAAATTGTTGCGGCCGGTTTCCTTGGCACGATACATCGCGATACCGGCGTGCTTGATCAGCGTATCGGCATCCGAACCGTCGCCCGGGCAGACGGCGATGCCGATGCAGCAGCCCATCACGAATTCGTAGCCCTCGATCACGATGGGCTGCGCGATGGCTTCCATGATGCGCTGGACGACCACCGGGGACAGGTTGTCTTCGGTGCGCTCGGGCAGGAGAAGCACGAACTCGTCGGCGCTCAGCCGCGCGATGGTGTCCGAGTCGCGCACCGCGTCGCGCAGGCGCTGCGCGACGATGTTGAGCAACTGGTCGCCGGCGCGATGGCCGAGCGTATCGTTGACGAACTTGAAGCGGTCCAGGTTGAGAAACAGCACCCACACCGGATGCCCATAGCGCTCCGCATAGGCGCTCGCCTGCCGCAGGCGGTCCAGCAACAGGCTGCGGTTGGCCAGGCCGGTGAGGGTATCTCGGTTGGCCTGGAACTCCAGCTCGGCCTGGTAACGCTTGGTCGCCGTGATGTCGTACAGCGCAACGACGAAGTGGTTCACCTCATCGGATTCGTCGCGCACCGGCGCCAGGTAGATATCGCTCCAGAACATGCGGCCGTTCTTGCCGTAATTGCGCAGGATGGCATGGGTTTCCCGCCTTTCGCGGGCGGCCGCCAGGATTTCCTGGATCTCCGGCTGGTCGCGGTCGTCTGCCCACAGCAGGCTGCAGCTGCGGCCGAGCACATCGTTCGCGGTGTAGCCGGTGATGCGTTCGAAGGCCGGGTTCACGTATTCGATCGGGTACTTCGGCGGCAGTGCGCTGGTGATGATGATGGCATTCGCGCTGGCATCGATGGCGCGCTGGCGCAGTTGCAGCCCTTCCTCGGCACGCTTGCGGGCGGCGATATCCTCGACCAGGAGTTCGTTGGCCTGGCGCAGCTCGGCGGTGCGCTGAGCGACCAGCTTGTGGATGCGGCGCGAGCGCGACGCCAGCACGTGTGCAAATGCCCCCAGCAGGATGCTGAACAGCACGCCGCCGATCAGCACGTTCAGCGAGCCATCGTGCTGTGCGGTGAACAGGCGCTGCTCCGCCGATATCACCACGCGCCACGTGCGCCCGGCGATGTCGAAATTGTGCACGATCTCGGCGGGACGGTCGTAGAAGAGCCAGCCGGGAAGCCAGGATTGCGCGTCCGACTGGAAGGGTTTGGGCCCCGTGCGGTAGGCGAGGAAGCTTTCGTCCAGCGTGGCCGCTGCATACACGCTGACGCCGACGCCGGTGTCCTCGAGCAGCCCGTTGGCGCGAAGGATCTTGTCGATGAGATCGGCGGCATTGAACACGGCGGCGGTGTCGCCGATGGTGGCCTTGCGCCTTGCCTCGACGGTATCGAGCGGCACGCCGTGGCGATACACCGGCATGAGCACGAGGAAGCCGCGCAACTTGCCGCCGCCCTGCGCCAGCGTGATGAGGCCGGTCGAGGATTCCTGCCCGGTCTCGATGGCGCGGTCGAGCGCGGCCAGCAGCGGGCCGTTGTGCGACACATCGAGGCCGAACGCCGCTTCGTTGCCGCGCATCGGCTCGATGTAATCGACCACCAGGTGCCGCTCGCGGGGCTCGGCCGGAACAGTTCCGCCGTCCTTCATGCGCGTCATTGCAAAGCCCGGGAATCGGGTCTGCATGTCCGCGACGTAGGCATCACGCTCGCCGTCGGCCACGAAGCGGTGGAAGTTGAAAGCCTGTACGTAAGGGTGCCGCTGCAGCAGCGGCTCGGTAAAGATGCGGAACTGCTCGCGGCTGACCGGCTCGACGGTCGCGAAGAACTGGTTGAGGATCTTCAGGAGCTGGACCGTCTGGGTCAGCTGCTGCTGAAGCGTGACGGTGCGGACATTGGCGCGCTGCTGGAAATCGAGGTCGACCTTGTCATGCTCCAGCCGGCGCAGGCCGAGAAACACCGCGGTCGTGCAGACAAGCCCCAGCACCAGCGCGACGACGGCGGCGGCGGAAAGGTTCAGGGGCAAGCGACTTCGCGGCATGAGTGCTCCGGTATGTACTTCCTGTGAAACAAGTCGCTCGGCAAGATGACGGGCCTTTGCCAAGGGGATCGTGCGAATGCTGCATAGGGTAGCGCATTTATTACCTCCGGGAAAGAGTGAACACTTGTTCCGCGCCCCCGTCCGGCATGCCGCGGCCGGGTTGTGGTTATGCATCAACAGGCCGGCCCGGAAGCCGGGGTCGATGCAGTTCAAAACGCAGGCCGGAACGCGGTCTATAGTGCAATTCAAGACCATCCACAGTGGCAAATCATGGAATACCGGCTACTTACGCTCTGGCGCTTCGCGGCCCCGCACCGGCCGGTGTTCGACGCCGTATTCGACTCCTTGCAGTGGCCCGCGTGGTGGCCGGGCGCGGAGCAGGTTGAACACCTCGCGGAAGGGGATGCGGACGGGATCGGCGCCCTGCGGCGCTATGTATGGAAGGGCCGGCTCCCTTACCGGCTGTCTTTCGTGGCGCGCACCACGCAGATCGAGACGCCGCGCGTCCTCGCAGCGGAAGTCGACGGCGACCTTGCCGGTACAGGTCGTTGGACCTTTTCCCACGACGGCGGCATCACGACGGTTCGTTACGAATGGCGGGTGCGTACGACACGCATGTGGATGAATGCGCTTGCCCCGCTCACCAGCGGGATTTTTGCGCGCAACCATCATGCCACCATGCAGCAGGGCGGCGAATGCCTGGCGCGGCGGCTTGGTGCGCGGCTGGTGGATGCGTTCTACGGCGAGTTGCCCTAGCGGGAAGCGTTGCTGGAAAAACCGTGAGGCGGGCCGCCTGGGCTATCAGGCCTTTTTTTCGGCCGGCTCGGGCAGCAGGCAGGCGTCGACGATCTGCAAGTCATTGTCCTTCGCAAAGTTCAGGACAAAGTGATAGGCCAGCGGCTCGATATCCCGCAAGGCCTCGTTCACCACCACCGATTTGACTCCGCCGAGCACCGTCGGCCGGACATAGGGGGAGTACCGGAGATGAGCGCCCGGTCCGCGCACGCCGTCCG
>NZ_DASRXF010000015.1:0-2756 GCF_035654295.1 Noviherbaspirillum sp.
CCAGTACTCGTAGCCGCCCTTGTCCGGCGCCCGCAGGAAGGCTGCGGTGTAAATACGGCAGATCTGCTGGCCCAAGGTATTTGTAATCATTGTTTTCCCAGTGTTGTTAGTAAGAAAGTCTTGGATTACACATTTGGGCGGGGTCCGGGTCAACCCATAACTATGGGATTGACTTGTGGTTAGCGGGAGCGCTAGTAATTCGAGCAGGCATACCAAAAGGAGTAGCGCGGGGACCCGCCGAGGCAGCGCGAAGCGAAACCATAGGTGCGCTCGAGGTACACCCATTGGTGGGTTTCGCGTCGCTCTACCCACCCTACGGTTCTTTGCCTGCAAAGATCAGCGGGATGATCTTGGTAGACAGTCCAGATAATTCTCAGGTACGTTGAGGGCCGTAGGGTGGGTAGAGCGAAGCGAAACCCACCATGCGCCCCAAATACCGATGGTCCACGGTATTCGCGTGGCTACGCTGCCCTACCTCGGTCGCCACGCCCTCCCCCTCCGTCAAATTCACCTGCTTGATCCATCACGCTGCCTCAACCAAAAGTAGCAAATGTAACCAAGAATCCATGCAGATATTGAGAAACACCAAGATGACAACTTTCGTTGCTTCTAAGATTGTTTTTACCAATGCAACCAGAAGGTCCGAACACCATGACCAGCCCGATCCCGATTCTTGTCTACCACCGTATCGATGAACAGGGCCTGTCCACGTCGACGCCGCCCCGCCAGTTCCGGCAACACCTGCTGTGGCTGAGCCGCCATGGCTGGCGATCCCTTTCCGTCAGCGAGTTCGAATTCTATGCATCGCGCGGGCGCGATTTCCCGTCGAAGTCCTTTGTGCTGCATTTCGATGATGGCTATGAGAGCATCGCGTCGGCGGCGCTTCCGGTGCTGCAGGAGCTGAACTTCCAGGCAGTGTGTTTTGCCGCCACCCAGCTTATCCGCGGCGCAGCGGGCGCCGGTGAGCCGCAGACGCCGGGCGACGACACCTTCCTGTCATGGGAGCAGATCCGCGCGCTGCAGTCGGGCGGCCAGATCGAATTCCATTCGCACACGCATGCGCACAAGCGTTCGGTACAGCTCGCGCCGCAGGACCTGATGCACGACCTGGAAACCTCGCGCGATCTCCTCGCCGCCGAACTGGCGCTTCCGCGCAGTCACTTCACGCATCTTGCATGGCCATGGGGAGAGTCGGACCGGGACTGCAGCAGCGTCGCCCGCAAATGCGGCTTCCATTACCAGTACACGGTGTCGCGCGCCGCCTTCCGCCATGCGTCGCCGCTGATACAGATCCCGCGCACCTGCTACGACGGCGCAAGCTATGTCGACTTCCAGATGCAGCTGTGGCTGCAATGCGGCCCGCTGTCGTGGCCCTGGCATGTGATGTATCCGGTGGCCAGAAAACTGCGCCAGCCGCGGCCCCAACTGCCGGCCGGGCGTATTGCGCCGGCAGCGAACAAGGCAACGGATCGGCTTCCCTTCTGAGATAGCTTATTCCCGGGCGGCGCCGGCATCGGCGCAAAAAAAAGGACCGGTTTCATTGCCGGTCCTTTTCCGTTTCGGGTCAGCTGTCAGGCCAGCGACTTCACCCACTCGAGCTGCCGCGGCAGGCAAACCGTTTTCAGGTCGTAGTGCTCGCGCGCGAACTGCCGCGCGTTCGCCCCGAGCCGCGCCCGCTCGTCCGGCTGGTCCAGCAAGGTACAGACCTGGTCCGCCAGCCCCTGCACATCAAAGAAATTCACCAGCCGCCCGGTCTCGTTGTGCCTGATCGCCTCGTACAAAGGCTTGGTGTCGCTGGCGACGATCGCGCAACCGGCGCTCATCGCTTCGAGCAGGCTCCAGCTCAGCACGAACGGATAGGTATGGTAGACATGCACCGTCGACAGCTGCAGTAACGGGATGAAGTGCTCGTAGGGGATATTGCCCAGGAAGTGCACACGCGCCCAGTCCGCGTCGCTGATCTTCGGCCGCACTTCCGCCGCAAAGATGTCTTTCCATTTGCGTCCGCCTTCCGGACGCGCGCCATAGCTTACATCGTCGCCGCCGACGATCAGTACCCGCGCATTCGGCCGGCGCGTGAGCAGTTCCGGCAGCGCGCGCATGAAGATGTGATAGCCGCGATACGGTTCGAGGTTGCGGTTGACGAAGGTGATGACCTCGTCCTGCCTGGTCAGCGCGATATTCCCGTTCAGTTTCAGGCTGACGCCGGGGTTCGGCTTCACCGCATCGGTGTCGATGCCGTCATGGACCACCGTGATCTTGCTGCGGAACGGCGCGGGAAAGGTACTCGCCTGCCAGAGCGTCGGCGAGATGCCGGCATCCGCGATTTCGAAGTGCAACAGGTTGTTGATGTTCTTCAGGCGCAGCCGGCAGGCGTCGCCTTCGTCCTTCGACGGGAATTCCGGATCGAAACCGACGTCGGCGCCGCTCGTGTGGTAGAAGAACTCGGCGTAGATGCCAAGCTTTGCCTGCGGCCAGACATCCTTGATGAAGAGGCTTTCGCCCCAGCCGGGATGCGAGATGATGACGTCGGGCGTGAAACCCTTCTCTCTCAACTGCAGCGCCGCGCGAAAGCATGCTTCGCCGCGGATGGTCTTGGTCTCGAAGTCGCTTACCCAAGGGTGGACATTGGGCGTTGTTCCGCGGTGGGCGGAATAGAAAACAAGTTTCACTCCCCGCCATTCGGCGGTCTTGACCTGTTGCATCGTCATGGCGACGACTTCATGGCCCTGCTTCGCTAGAGCCGGCGCAAGAAA